>JAIXYF010000290.1 GCA_027490345.1 Novosphingobium sp. | reverse complement strand
GGGTTTTCTATGTTTCAACATATGTGTTGATTCGAGCTCGTGTCGAGCGCAAAAATGCGGCCCGACGAGTGCCAGACCAAATGATTGAGGGGATTTCCGTCGATGTCCGAGCCTGTCAGCGTCCCGATCAAGACAGACTACGATGCTGTCGTCGTGGGCGCGGGCTTTGCCGGGCTCTATATGATCCACAAGCTGCGCAGCCTCGGCCTGTCGGTGCTCGCATTCGAGGCAGGCAGCGGAGTTGGCGGCACGTGGTTCTGGAACCGCTACCCCGGCGCGCGCTGCGATGTGTACAGCCTCGAATACTCCTATTCGTTCGACGATGCTCTCCAGCGCGAATGGGTCTGGACTGAGCGCTACCCCGCACAGGCCGAGATCCTGCGCTATATCGAGCATGTGGCCGACCGGTTCGATCTGCGCCGCGACATCCGCTTCAACACACGTGTTGCTTCGGCGCACTACGACGAGCCGGCGAACCACTGGCACATCGAGACCGAAACCGGCGACGCCGTCACTGCGCGGTTCTGCATCATGGCATCCGGCGCGCTCTCTGCACCCCGCAAGCCTGACTTTGCGGGCCTCGATGACTTTTCCGGCACTTGGTATCACACCGGTCACTGGCCGCACGAGCCGGTCGATTTCGCGGGCCAGACCGTGGCCGTGATCGGCACCGGCTCATCGGGCATCCAGGTCACGCCAATGATTGCGCAAGCGGCTGACCACCTTGTCGTCTTCCAGCGCACCCCCAACTTCAGCATCCCGGCTTGGAACCACCCGCTCCAGGATGATGTGCAAGACGCGTGGAAGCGCGATGCCGCCAAGCTCAGGGCCAAGGCCAAGGCCACCAAATCCGGCGCGCTCTATGAGTACAGCCAGCGCGGCGCATTCGAGGTGAGCGACGAAGAGCGCCAGCGCGAATTCGATGCGCGCTGGGCCCGTGGCGGCGCGAATTTCACCCATGCCTTCAACGACCTGTTCAAGGACAAGGCAGCCAATGATCTCGCGGCGAACTACGTGCGCGGCAAGATCCGGGAAATCGTCAAAGACCCCGCTATCGCGGCCAAGCTGACCCCAACCGATCACGCCATTGGCACCAAGCGCATCTGCGTCGACACCGACTACTACGCGACATTCAACCGCGAGAATGTCACGCTGGTCGATGCACGCGAAACCCCGATCACCCAAATTACGCCGACCGGTATCAAAACCTCCGGCGGCCACTACGCGGTCGACAGCATCGTTTTTGCCACTGGATATGACGCGGTGACCGGCGCGCTCACCCGCATCGACATTCGCGGGCGCGGCGGCGTCTCACTTGCCGAAAAATGGCAAGACGGGCCGAAGACCTATCTCGGCCTGATGGTCGCCGGCTTTCCCAACCTCTTCACGATCACCGGTCCGGGCAGCCCCTCGATCCTGACAAATGTCGTCATGGCGATCGAGCAGCATGTCGACTGGGTCGGCGATTGCCTCGCCAATATGGCAAGCCATGCCGCCACGACGATCGAGGCCGAACCCAAGGCCGAAGAGGATTGGGTGAACCATGTGCGCGAGGTGGCCGAGGCGACGCTGCATGTGCAGGCGAACAGCTGGTACATGGGCGCGAATATCCCCGGAAAGCCGCGCGTGATGCTGCCCTATGTCGGCGGGCTCGGCGTCTACACCGGCATTTGCAACGAGATCGTGGCCGATGGCTATCGCGGCTTTGTGATAGGGAGCGGATACTGACATGCAACCGCCGATCAGCCGAACCTTCCCCGAACTGCTGCGCGAGCTCGCAGCGACTGAGCCGGAACGGTGCGCGGTCATCGATGGCGACGTGCCGGTCACATACGCTGGGCTGGCGCAGCGTGCCCGCCTGATCACGAACGCGCTCAGGGCTGCGGGCGTCCAGCGCGGCGAACGGATCGGCGTGCTTCTGTCGAACCGGATCGAATGGCTCGAGATATTTTTGGGTGCGAGCGCGGCGGGCGCTGTCGTCGTGCCAATCAGCACGTGGTCCAAGCCCGCCGAGCTTGCATTCATTCTGGGCGACGCTCACATTTCGGCGCTGTTCGCCATGCCGTCGTCGGGCAAGGAAGACTTCTTCGCTGCGCTGCAAACGCTGGTGCCGGAAGCTTTCGAGCACAACAAATGGGCCAGCGCGGGCCTGCCCCATCTCCGCCAACTGATTGCGGTTGCCCCAAATGCACCGGGCCCGGGCTGGCGCACCTATGAAGCTTTCTGCGCCGCCGCCCCCGATGCCGCGCCCGGCGAGGGGCCGAACCCGGCGGATGACGCGCTGATTCTCTACACCTCAGGCTCAACCAGCAAGCCCAAGGCTGTCCGCCTCGCCCATGGCGCAGTGATCGAGAATGGTTTCAACATCGGCGAACGGATGGGCCTCGGGCGCGATGACCTGGTGTTTGTCTCGGCACCGTTGTTCTGGGCCTATGGCTCGGCCAACGCGCTCCCTGCCGCCATGAGCCACGGCGCTGCGATCATTCTGCAAGAGCGGTTTGAACCGGGCGAAGCGCTGGCGCTGATCGAGCAGCACCGCTGCACCGCGATCTACACTCTGCCGACAATGACCGCCGCCCTCGTTGCACACCCTGATTTTGCCACAGCCCGCACCGCCAGCCTCAGAACCGGGCTCACCATCGGCAGCCCGCAAGATGTGATCGCCGCGGCAACGCAGCTGGGCGCAGCGCATATCTGCAACATCTACGGTTCGAGCGAGACCTGCGGCAATTGCTGCGTCACGCCGTGGGATTGGCCGCTGGAACGCCGTGCGGCTTGCCAGGGCCCGCCACTCCCGGGGGTCAGCCTCAGGCTCATCGATGCCGAAACCGGCCACGAGGTCGCACCCCGCCAGCCCGGACTCATCGAGGTGAAGGGCTATCTTATGAGCGGCTACGGCGGGCTAAGCGCCAGCCACAACGCAGCCGCCTTCACCGCAGACGGCTGGTATCGCACTGGCGACCTTGGCCAGTTGTCTGATGATGGAGACCTGATCTTCCTTGGCCGTGCGACCGAGATGATCAAGCGCGCCGGGATCAATGTGTCACCCGCAGAGGTGGAGGACGTGCTGCTGCAGCATCCAGCCGTGGCACAGGTCGCGGTGGTCGGTGCACCCGATCCGGCGCGCGGTGAGATCATTGTCGCATTCGTTGTCTCGGCCCAGCCCGCAACCGAAGCCGAGCTCATTGCCCACGCCCGCGCGCTGTCTTCGACCTACAAGGTGCCCGACCGGATCGTGTTCCGCAGCGACCTGCCCGCCACCGCCACCGGCAAATTGCAGCGCCAACCGCTCAAGGCGGAAGCTGCAGCACTAACCGAGAAGGGAACGGCCCATGTCGCGTGATGCCTGGGGCCGCTGGGGGGAAAACGACGAGATCGGCGCGCTCAATCTCGTCGGCACAGGTGAAGTGCTGGCCGCCACAGGACTGGTGCGGCAAGGCCGGGTCCTCAGCCTCGCGCAGCCGCTGTCGAAGAAGACGCCAGTGCCCAGCAACCGCACGGGCCTCCTCCATTTCATGGACCGCGACGGCGGGGACTATGCGGCCGGCGCGCGCGTCGCCAACGGCTTCCAGTTCGCCGACGACAGCGTGGTCATGCCGCTCCACATCGGCACGCACATTGATGCGCTGTGCCACGTGTGGACCGAAGACCAGCTCTACAACGGGCACCCCGGTTCAGGGACCAACAGCACCCATGGCGCAAAGAAATGCGGCGTGGAGAAGCTGCCGCCCATCGTCACGCGCGGGCTGCTGCTCGATGTGGCCGCGCTGCATGATGCGCCCCTACCCTTTGGTTATTCGATCGGGGTGGAGGAGTTGAGGGTCGCTGCCAGCCGCGCCGGCGTGGAACCCGCTAGCGGTGATGCTGTGCTCATCCGCACCGGATGGCAGGAAAACCAGGCGGGCAAAGCGGCGCACACCGTCGACTTCAACGAGGAACCGGGCATCGACGTCAAGGCCGCGCTCTGGCTTGCCGAGGCCAGCGTCGCGCTCGTTGGCGCCGACAACTATGCGATCGAGGCAATGCCCTTTCCCGCAGGCACAACCTTCCCTGTTCACCAGCGCCTGATCCGCGACTACGGCATCCCGCTGCTGGAGGGGCTTGTGCTGCAGGACTTCGCGGCGCTTGGCGTGCCGGAGTTCCTGTTCGTGGCCGCGCCGCTGCCGATCGTCGGCGGCACCGGCAGCCCAATCACCCCGCTGGCGATATACTGAGCGCATGGCAACGGCCCCGAACAAGACGGACACGATCGCCGGACACGTTGCCGATGGGCTGGCGCAACTGGTGCGCCATGCGATCCCTTCGGCGCGCGATATCCAATTCACCGGGCTCACCCGCTCGGCGGGTGGCCTCAGCCGCGAGAACTGGTCTTTCGACGCGACCTGGAACGATGACCGCGGCTCCCACATGCACCGCCTGATGCTGATGCGCGATGCCAGCGGCACTCTGCTCAAGACCGAGCGCCGCAGCGAGTTCGCCGTGCTCAGGGCGCTTGAGGGCAGCGCAGTGGTGGCACCGGCGGTGTTTTGGATGGACCCTGACGGACAATTCCTCGGCGCACCTTCGCTCATCATGGAGCGTGTTTCAGGCCACTGCGACTACATGGTGCTGAATGGCGCGCGGCCACTGGAAGAGCGGCTGGAACTCGCCCACACCTTCCTGCGGCTGCTGACCGATATTCAGGCCATCGACTGGCAGGCGCGTGGCCTCGGTTCCAGCCTCGGCGTGCCTGCTGGCTCGCCGTCCCACATCGCGCTAGGCGAGTGGGAGGCGGAATATCGCCGCGTCCAGCTCGAACCCCATCCGGAGCTCGACTATGTGCTGGCGTGGATGCGCCGCACGGCTCCACAGGCGCACGAAACCGTCCTCGTCCACGGCGATTTCAAACCGGGCAACGCGCTGATCGAGGGCACGCGGATCACCGCCAAGCTCGATTGGGAAACCGCTCATCTTGGTGATCCGCTGGAAGACCTTGGCTGGATCACCAATCCCGTGCGTCGGCGCGAGCACCAGATCCCCGGTCACTGGGAACGCGCGCACATTGTCGAGGCCTACACCCGCCTGACCGGGCGAGTCGTGGACGACACCGCTCTCACATGGTGGAACGTGTTTTCGTGCTGGAAGCTCGCGGTGATCCAACTGACCGCAGTGAACGAGTTTGTCTCAGGCCGCTACAACCGCGTGTTCCAGACCCCTTCGTGGCTCTTCCGGCCCATGTTGCAGATGATGGAGCGCGCGGCATGAGGCCTTCAGTCGAAGAGCAGCTGCTAGGCACCTGCCGCATTCTGGAAACCGTGGTCGCGCCCGCTGTCGCAGAACCCTTTGCGCGCACGATACTCGACAACCTCATCGCGAACCTACGCATGGTGACCGAGGCGCTGCCCGCCGTGCCGGGCTTCCTGCGCTGGGACAACGCGGCGACAAAGAGCCTGCTGCAAGCTATGCGCAGCGCATTGCCGTCCGGGCTCGCCGCCAACATAGACGCCGCGCTGGAAACCGCTGAACATGACATGCTCGACAGCGCTGCGCAGACCACGCGTAACGACCTGCTGCGCGCACTGCTTGCCGAAGCCGCCGGCAACCCGGACCTCTCGCCTGAGCTGCACCGCGCCATTCAGGATCACATGATCGCCCGCGCCTCACGCGTACCCATGCGCTACGTGCCGACCGTCACTCCTTCTTCAACGAGACCTTGAACCCATGCTGACCGCGCTTGACGATACTCTGTGGCACCAGTTGCCGACCACATTCGATCACGTCTGGACCAGCGACCCCCGGTTCTTCGACCGCTACTGGTTCGCGATCTATTCGGGCGACGGGCGCGTGGCGATCCAGATCACGATGGGCGCCTATCGCAACATGAACGTGCTCGATGCAGGCGCGGTGATGATCGTCGATGGCAAACAGTACAACCTGCGTGTCTCGCGCTCGCTCAACGGGAGCGTGGAGACCGTTTGCGGCCCAATCCGCATCACGCCCATCGAAGCGCTGCAGACGCTCGATATCGTGATCGAGCCCAGCGAAGGCGTGCTTCACGGCCGCATCCGCTGGGACGGTGTGGAACCTGCGCACGAAGAGCATCCACACTATACCCGCCTGCAAAGTCGCACGGTCGAGGATTATCGCCGCTTCGATCAGATCGGCGTCGTCAGCGGTTATCTGGAGGTCGAAGGCCAGCGCATCGATATCGACAACTGGTGGTCGTGCCGCGATCATTCGTGGGGCGTGCGGCGCGGCATGGGCGTGCCTGAGCCGGTCACTGGCCCCAAGCTGCCGCTTTCCGAGAAGGGCCATGTCATGTCCTTCCTGTTCTTCTCCACCACAGCAATGAGCGGCAGCCTGCTGTTCTCCGGACGCGGCGATGATACGCCCTACACCACCGGCGTGATTACATTGCGCGAAACCGAAACGGCGCACGATGTGACCCATATCGCGCTCGAAGTGGATCTCCACGAAGGCACCCGCCGCTTCCGCCGCGCTGTCGTGGTCGCCCAGCTGGAGGGCGCTGGCGAACTGCGGCTGGAGCTCGATGCGCAGGGCGCCTCAATCGCAATGCAGGGCCTTGGCTACAGCGGCGGCTTCAACGACGGGCGCGGACTCGGCGCATGGCGAGGCGAGACCTGCCTTGAAACCGACGTGTGGGACGTGTCGCACCCTGCGAAAGTGATTTACCCCGATGGCACCGAAAAGGTCCACTGGCACCGCATCCAGCCTGTCTCCATCAAGGCGAGCCTGAACGGGGAAACCAGCCAAGGTACGGGCAGCATCACACTGACCATCGCCGGACAGCTGCCCGCGCATCTGCAAGTCCAGTCCGCTTCCAGCTAGAACGCAGGAGACCCGCTTGTCCGCATCCGTGCTTGCCGACGTGTTGCGCCCCGGCGACCGCGTGGTCGTGGGCCAGGCAACGAGCGAGCCGGTCGGGCTGGTGGAGGACCTGTTTGCCGCAGCAGCGCAGATTGATAGTCTAACGGCGTTCTGCGGTTTTTCGCTCAATGCAGCGTGGAAGGGAGCCGTGCCGGATGCGCTGCGGATCACCACCTATTGCGGGCTCGGTTCGATGGGGGCGCTCACCCGCCATGGCCGGGCCAAGGTCATCCCTTTTGCCTTGTCGCAATTGAGCGCCGCGCTCGCCGCGCGCACATTACCGGCGGATGTGGTGCTGCTGCAGGTCTCCCCTGCCGATGCCGATGGCTATCACAGCCTCGGCTTTGCCGCCGATTATGTCTGGGAAGCGGCACATTTGGCGCGGGTCGTGGTGGCCGAGGTCAATGCGCGCGTTCCGATCACCCGCAGCCCCTGCCGCCTGCATCGCAGCCAGATCGTCATCGCGCGCGAGAGCAATACGCCACTCCCCGAAACCCCGCCCGAGCCGCCTGGCGAGGTGCAGACCCGCGTGGCTCGTGAAGTGGCAAAGCTGGTGCCCGACGGTGCGACCCTTCAGATCGGCATCGGCAAGCTCTCCGATGCGGTTGCTCATGCGCTGCAGGACCGGCGCGGCCTCAAGGTACGCTCGGGCATGGTGGGGGACTGGTTCCCCGCGCTGGTGGCTGCAGGGGCGATCGACTCCAACATGCAGGATGCCTGCCTCGCCTCGCTCGCGGTTGGCAGCGGCGCGCTTTATGACTGGCTCGCGCAAAGCCATCTGCTCGGCTTCGCGCTACCTGAGCAGCTGGTGGTTCCCATCCCCGCCTCGCCGTTCATGGCCATCAACTCCGGCATCGAGGTGGACCTGCGCGGCCAGATCAATGCCGAGTTTCTGGGCGACCGCTATGTCGGCGCATCAAGCGGCCAGCCGGACTATTTCCGCGCGGCGCGGCGTTCCGCCGGCGGCCTCGCGATCCTTGCCCTGCCATCAGCCAACGAGGGCGGCGACGTGAGCCGCATCGTGCGCCGCATTGCCAGCGGCTATGTAACCTCTGCACAGAGCGATGTGGATATGATCATCACCGAACACGGCGCTGCCGATATCCGCGCCACCGATTTCGACGAGCGTAGCCGCCGGATCGCAGCAATTGCCGATCCGCGCCAGCGCGGCGCGCTGACCTCATAGGAATGACCCAAATGGCCACCGCAACTAACATGTCTATGGAAGAGCGCAGCGGTTGGGACGAGTTTTCGGGCCGCAAGATGCTCGTGCTGAGCGCCTTTCTGGGCCTCACCACCAGCATGAACGCGATGATGATCTATGCCCTCGGCTCCTGCATCGCGCCGCTTCAGGCCGAGTTCGGCTGGGCCCGCGGCGACATATCCTTTGCCGTCTCGGTGCTGACGTTTGCCGTGTTCCTGTTTGGACCGGTGGCCGGCCGCCTGTGCGACCGGTTTGGCGCAGCGCTGGTCGGAGCGGCCAGCCTGTTGTGCTACGGCTTCGCCGTCATTCTGATGACCTTTGTGATCAACAGCCTCGCGAGCTTGTGGGCCGCGTTTTTCATCGCCGCGCTACTGGGCGTCGGCTCAACCCCAATCGTGCTGGTGCGGCCGATCGCAGCGGGTTTTGACCGGAGGCGCGGCCTTGCATTGGGGATTGCGCTGACGGGGGCGGGGCTTGCCGGGTTCTGGGTGCCCAATCTTGCCACTGAAGTCATCGCCAGCCATGGCTGGCGCGCGGGCTACTGGACTATCGGCGCGCTCGCGATGTGCGCTGCACCGATTGTCTGGTTTGGCTTCGGACCCTCGGAACGGCGCGCAGCAGTGACTGCACTGTCCGATGCCCCCAAGACCGGCCTTTCGTTTCAGGAGGCGCGCGGAACGAGTGGCTTCTGGTTCGCCTCGGCGGTCGCCTTCGCGATGGCAATGGGGGTCGGCGGCATGATCGTGCATCTGATCCCGCTGTTTCAGGATATGGGCGCCGATGCCAAAGCAGCGGCGCGGTTGGCCTCGGCGCTGGGCATTGCCAGCGCGGCGGGGCGGCTGCTGATCGGCCTGTGCCTTGATCGCTTTGCTGCCACATGGGTGACCATCATGGTGCTGATGATGGGTGACGTCGGGCTGGCGATCCTCCTGATCGGCAGCCTCAGCCTTGGCCTGCCCGCGGTGATCCTGATCGGACTATTGCTCGGTGCAGAGCTTGATCTGCTTGCCTATCTCGCCTCGCGCCAGTTCGGACAGAGGGCCTTCGGCGCGATCTATGGATGGTTCTATGCAATGTATTCGCTGGGATTCGGCCTCAGCCCCTTCGTGATCGGCAATCTCTATGACCGTTTCGGCAGCTATGATGCCGCGCTGGTGGGCAGCATCGCCTGCCTTGCCCTAGCCGCGCTGGCAGTGCTTGGCGTGCGCACGCCGCCTCGGCCGCAAGACCTTACGGCCTGACGCCCGCCATCGCGAGAATCAGGCTTGAAACCTCCTCCGCCAGCGCTTCAAGCGAGAGGCGGCCTTCGGGGCGATACCAGACATAGGCCCAACTCACGAGGCCGCCAATCGACAGCGCCGCGACATAGGGATCGTTGAGGTGGAACTCGCCTGCATCCGCCCCCGACTGCAGCAGCGCGACCAGCTTCCGATCAAAATCCCGTCTGAGAACGCTGAGACGCTCGAAATCGGCAGGCTCGAGGCTCTTTTCCTCACGCGTGAGAATGGCGATGTAGCGCTGGTTGCTGAGCACTGCGGTCAGAAATCCGCGCGAGAGCATCCGCAGTTTCTCGGTGGGTGTTACGTCGGCCGCGAGCGCGGCCTCCATCGCCACCAGCGAAGCGCTGACCCCGCGCGTGCAGATATCGGCGAGAAGTTCGGCCTTTGATTTGAAATGGTTGTAGATGAACGGCTTGGTGACGCCCATGGTCTCGGCGACGGCTTCGAGCGTGGTTTTCTCGTAGCCGCGATCATAAAACAGCTGCGCCGCCGCCTCGACCGTGCGCTCGCGCTTCAGCGCTGTCACTTCATCCCGGATCGTCGCGAATTCAGCCATCTCAGACCGGTCGCTTAACGCCATTGGCGGCATAGTCCAGAGCCAGCCGCGCCCGATAGCGGCGCGGATCGAGTTCCAGCCCGTAGCGCGGGCTATCGGGGAACTGGCTTTGCGCCCAGGCGCGCTCGGTCTCGATCGCGGCGAGCATGGCGCTCTCGCTCGGCCGCCGGATCGCACCGGTCGCCATGGCGGCGATATAGGCGGCCTGATCGTCCATCATCCGGATATTGCTGCCGCCGGTCACATCGAAGTAGCCGATGAAGAACAGCCCCGGCACACTGGGATGCGCAACACGATTGTAGAGCGCGACGTGGGTCGTCGCTTCCTCGACCGGCGAGATCGTCGCAGGCAGGAACGGGATGGCGGTGGTGTAGCCGGTCGCAGCAATGATCGCGTCGAACCTGTCTTCGCTGCCATCGCTGAACTGGACTGTCGTGCCGCTCACCGCCTTGATCCCCGGCTTCACCGTGATCCGGCCCCATGCAATCTGCGAGATCAGCGTGGGATGGCTGATCGGGTGCGTCCGCGTTTTGGGTGTGCGAAAGCCCCACTGCTCCATCCGGCCATGAAACATCCGAGTCAGCGTGTTGCGGATCCACACCCGAACCTGCCACGGCAGGAACGGCCGCTCCAGCTTCATCAGCGTGCGTGAATTGGGCACGCCAAACATCATGCGCGGCATGATCAGCACCGGCGACCGGGCGGACAGCACGGTATGCTCGGTCACGGCGCAGATATCGGCTGCAATGTCGACACCGCTGTTGCCCGGTCCGATCACCAGCACGCGCTTGTCGGCATAGGGATCGGGCACCCGGTAGGCATGGGCATGGACATAGTGCCCGGTATAGCCATCGATCTGCGGGGGGTGGCGCGGCACGCTCTGGTGCCCGCTGGCCACTACCACACCGTCGAAAGTCTCAGCGGTTCCGTCCTCCAGTTCGATGCGGAAGCTGCCGCCGACCGGCGTGATCTGCTTAACGCGCGCCTTGAAGCGGATGCGGCGCGTCAGATCGAAATGATCGGCATAGCGCGCGAAGTAGCGGCTCATCTCCGCATGATCGGGGTAGAGCGGGGCATCGTCCGGAAACGGAAAATCGGCGAGGTTGCTGACTTTCGCTTCGGAATTGATGTGTAGCGACCTGTAGGCCGGGCTCATCCCGCTGTCGTTGTTGTAGACCCAAAGCCCGCCGACCTGCGATCCGGCTTCGAACAGAGTCACCTCGATGCCCTGCCCAGTCAGATAGCGCGCGGCACAGAGCCCGCCCGCGCCTGCACCGACAATGGCGAAATGGCGGCTCATGCCCGCGTATTCAGCCATTCGCTCGCTGCTGCCATGGCTTCGTCCGCGCGGGTCAACGAGCCGGCCATGCCCATGAAGCCGTGGTTCATGTCGTTATAGTGCACCAGCGTGGTGTCCACCCCTGCAGAGATCAACCGATCCGCAAAGGCTTTGCCTTCATCGCGCAGGAGATCGTATTCGGCGGTGATGACATAAGCGGGCGGCAGATCGCTGAGGTCGGGTACGCGCAGCGGCGAGGCATGGGGATGCGCCCGGTCATCCGGGTTGGTGATATAAAGATCCCAGCCCCAGCGCATGGCCTTGGCGGTAAGCCCGCAGTCTTCGCCCCGCTCGATGTACGAGGCGGGCAGAGTGTCGGGATAGTCGGTGACCGGGTAGATCAGAAACTGTGCGACAATCGCGGGGCCGCCCGCATCGCGCGCGCGCAATGCCGTCACGATCGCCATCGTCGCGCCCGCGCTGTCGCCTGCCACGACCAGTCGCGCCGGATTACCGCCGAAGCTGGCGGCATTTGCAGCTACCCATTGGGCGGCAGCGAAGCTGTCGTCGGGTCCGGCAGGGAACGGGGCTTCGGGCGCCAGGCCATAGTCGACCGAGACCACGACCGCGCCCGATTGCAGGCACAGATGGCGGCACAGCACATCATGCGTGTCGATACTGCAGATCACGAAGGCACTGCCATGGAAGTAGGTGATAACGGCGTGGCCTTTATCCATGTCAGGCCGATAGATGCGCACACGAATCTCGCCGCGCGGGCCGGGGATCATCCGGTCTTCCACATGCGCCACATCCGGGCGCGGCGCCTTGGCTGTCAGCGCCTCGTAATTGGCGCGCAGCACGGCGGGTGCGACGCTTTCCATCGGCGGCAGGCCGGCAGAAGCATCAACGATTGCCTGAAGCTGGGGATGCAAGGCCATATCAGTCTCCATTCGCTATCTGAAAGCCCGCGTATCCGCTGGCCGCGACCGCGTCGCAGATCGCCCGGTAGCGGCCGATACCGCCAACAAAGGGCATGAAAACACGTGGTTTTCCCGGAATATTGGCTCCGAGATACCAGGAGTTCGCCTGCACGAAGAGCGTCGATTCCGCCGCATCGTTGACCTGCTGGACCCAGGCGTCTTCCGCTTCGGGTTCAGGCTCGATCCGCGTGGCACCGGTTTGCGCCAAGTGATGGATGCACCCGGCGATCCAGTCGATGTGCTGCTCGATACCCACCACCATGTTGACGAGCACCGAGGGGCTGCCCGGGCCGGTTACGACGAACATATTGGGGAAGTCCGCAGTCATGAGTCCGAGGTAGTTGCGCGGCCCATCAGCCCATTTGGCGCTCAGCGCCGCACCGCTGCGCCCGCGAATATCGATCTGTGCCAGCGCCCCGGTCAGCGCGTCGTAGCCTGTCGCGCAGACGATCACGTCGACCGGCAAAACGGCTTCACGAGTGTGGATCGAATGCGCATCGATCATCGTGACCGGGTCGACCTGCAGATCAACGAGCGACACGTTCGGGCAGTTGTAGGTCTCGTAGTAGTCAGAGCCGACGCAAATCCGTTTCGCCCCCAGCGGATAGCCGCGTGGGCAGAGCTTTTCCGCTGTCTCGGGATCATCGACCAGTTCCCGGATGCGGGCGTGGACGAAATCTGCGGCGGTCCAGTTTGCCGCCAGATCGGTCATGATATCGCTGAACGCATGGACGAAGTTGACGCCGCCGAGTTCCCACCGGCGGCGATACTCCGCCTCGCGCGCCTCGGCGCTGACCGAAAGTGCAGGGGTCTGGCTGAAATCGTAAAGGGTGCCGACTTGCCGCGCCTGTGCGCGGTAATCAGCATAGGCCGCCTTCCACGCAGCCTGCTTCTCATCGCTCAGCGGCTGGTTGCGCGCCGGCACCACGAAGTTGGGTGTGCGCTGAAGGACCACCAAGCGCTCGGCCGAACGGGCGATTTGCGGAATGGCCTGCACGCCTGACGAGCCTGTGCCGATGACTGCAACAGACTTGCCCGCAAAGTCCACGCCGTCATGCGGCCAGGCTCCAGTGTGGAGGATCTGCCCCGCGAACGTTTCGATCCCTGGGATATCGGGCAGGCGAGAAGCCGAAAGCGATCCGCTTGCCATGAGGCAGAAGCGCGCTGTGATCGCTTCGCCGCGATCGGTTGTCACATGCCAGCGGTCCAGCGTCGGATCGAAATGCGCCGATGTAACCCTTGTACCAAAGGAAATCAGCGGCCGCAGTTCGAACCGGTCAGCCACATGATGCAGGTAGGCCAGAATCTCGCCCTGCTGTGCATAGCGCTCCGACCAGACCCATTCCTGCTGCAGCGGATCATCGAACGAATAGCTGTATTGCAGGCTTTCCACGTCGCAGCGCGCGCCGGGATACCGGTTCCAGTGCCATACCCCGCCAACATCGTCAGCGGCCTCGAACGCTTGGACGGCAAGGCCTTGTGCCCGCAGCTTGTGCAGCGCGTAGAGGCCGGCAAACCCGGCGCCCACGACAACAACGTCCATTTGACGTGTCATACGCCCGGTTCCACGCATAGCGGCGCGCGCAGCGCGGGGCGCTGGCCATTGAAGGTAGCGGGAAACAGGGTCTGCAAAGTTCCATCGGCACACTGGACAAGGCCGCGTGCGCGCACCTGCTCGGAAGAGAGCGCTTCGCCCAGGTTGAGCACGGGTGAGAGGCAGCAATCTGCATCGGCGAACTGCGCCTCAATCTCAGCCAAGTTTCGCCCAGCAAAGAACGCGGTTATTTCTGCGATCAGACCTGTTTGGGGCAACGAGTCGTTCTGCCGCTCTACCCAGTCGGGCCGTTCCGCCGCCGCGCAGAAGTTCTGCCAGAACCTAGGTTCGACCGGCCCCAGCATGACATGCCGTCCGTCGGCAGTCCGGTAGATGTTATAGTAAGCCGCAGCCCCGTTGAGATACGTCGAGCCACGTTTCGGCACGGTGCCGTTCGCGCCCCATTCGGCTACCTGCATCGCTTGCAACGGCATCAGGGTATCGGCAAGGCCAAGCTCGATATGCGCCCCCTCGCCCGTCCGCTGCCGGGAATTGAGCGCGCCGAGAATGGCAATCGCCGCATAAAGCGCGCCCGCCATGTCCGCGATCGGCGGGTCGAAGAACAACGGGGCATCGTGGCCGTTGCGGTCCAGAATGCCGCTTTCCGCCAGATAATTGCCATCATGGCCAGCAGCGTTGGCCAGCGGTCCGCTCGTTCCGTAGCCGCTGATGGAGCAGTAGATTAGCGCCGGATTGTGCAAAGCCAGCGCCGCGTAATCAAACCCGAGCCGCGCCATGACGCCGGGCCGGAAGCCCTCGATCAGCACATCGGCATCGGCCAGCAGGCCTTCCATCGCACTGCGCCCGTCGGCGGATTTGAGATCGAGCCGTCGCAGCGATTTACCCGCATTCAGGCTGGCGTAGAACACCGGCTCTCCATCCGCGTCCCGCGGCCCCAGATCGCGCATCCCATCTCCGGCGGGGGGCTCGATCTTTATCACCTCGGCGCCCATGTCGGCCAGAATCTGGCTCGCGACCGGCCCCGAAATGTACTGCGAGAGGTCGAGAACTTTCACGCCCGACAGGAAGGAACCGACATCGCCCAAAGCGCTCACCCCAGCGGGATCAGCCCCCGCTTCTTTTTAAACATTCTTGCTGGATAGAAACCATACCAACGGGTATTTTGCAAGCGCGATTGCCATCAGTTCGACCATCCACCGTCGATTATATGGCACTGGCCGGTGGTGAAACGGGCAGCATCGCTAGCCAGATAGAGCGCGAGGCTGGCAATCTCGTCTGCCTGCCCAAATCGGCCGAGCGGTTGCCGCGCGGCGAAGGCAGCGCGGGTCTGGGCATAGTCTCCACTTGCCTGCATCCGCGCCTCCAGCGCAGGCGTCTCGATCGTGCCCGGACAGATCGCATTGGCGCGGATGCCTTGCGCCGCGTGGTCTGCCGCGAGCGCCTTGGTCATGCCGATGATCGCCGCCTTGGTTGCGCCATAGGCAAAACGGTCGGGTACACCGCGAACCGAACTGGCAACCGACGACATGGTGATGATCGAACCGCCTCCTCGCGCGATCATCCCTGGCAGCAAGGCGCGGATCATCCGGAACATGGCCGTGACATTGAGAGCAAACGCCCCGTCCCAGTCCTCATCACTGCAATCAAGCACCGTGCCGTAGGGCACCGTGCCTGCGCATAAGAACGCAACGTCCACTGTACCCGCCGTCCGTGCAAACGCTCCGACCCCGGCGGCATCAGTCAGATCGATGGCGAAAGGCTCGCATCCGCAGGCACTCTCAAGCGAAGCCAACGCATCCGCGTTGATATCCACCGCCAGCACGCGCGCACCTTCGCGCGCAAAGCGTTCGGCACTGGCCCTGCCGATCCCCTGCCCGGCACCGGTGATGATCGCGGTCTTGCCATGCAGGGTGCCAGGGCCGCTCAATAGGGCGATTCCAGCCCGGCCAGCACCATCTCAGCGTAGATCTTGCCGATTTCCTCGGCGCTGACGTCGCTTTCCGCCGGCCTGAACCAGCGGTGCGTCCACCCGACAATGCCGAGCACGCCATAGGCCACGACCTTGGATGAACCAACGTTGCGGAAGGACTTGTCGGCATAGCCCTGCTCGATGATCGCGATCACCGCCTCGGACATCTGGCTATTGAGATCGCGCATGTAGCGCGACCATTCAGACCGCTTGTCACTGACATTGCTGAGGTTTTCGCGAATGTAGATATACATCAGCGGGTAGTGTTCGCCGTAAGACGACATCAGCGCGATGATCAGGTCGCTGAGCTTGCGCCGCGGACGCATGTCGCTGGCCTGAATCTTCTGCGCCAGTGCCACGTTGCGCTCCACCACGGTACGCACGATCTCGTCGAAGAGCTCCTCCTTCGACGAGATATAGTAGTAGAGTGACGCCCGATCGATATTCAATTCGGCCGCGACAGCAGTCATGCTCGCCCGCTGGAATCCCATCCGGTTGAACACCCGGATCGCCGCTTCGCCAATTTCCTTGCGGCGTTGCTGGTGCGAAACGCTGGAATCCTCGCGCGCCGCAGTGCGCCGTTTGCCGATACCGCTTTCGGAGGGTGCCATCATTGGCTTGCCGTGTTTCATCATGCGCCGCCAATTACGCGATCATGCGCGCCATTTCCAGTTGCAGGACTCATCCGCGTGGCCCTCCGGCAACATATAGCACTTGCCCGGTTACATAGCCTGACCGTTCATCGACGAAGAATGAAACCGCATGGGCAATATCCTCGGGCTGGCCGACCCTGCCAACCACCGTTCCGGCAATCGCCTGTTGCTTCATGTCCTCGAACGTCATGCCGACCCGCGCGGCCACTTCCGCCGTCATGGCGGTCTCGACAAAGCCCGGAGCAACCGCGTTTGCCGTGATCCCATAGCGACCCAGTTCGATGGCCAAGGTCTTGGTCAGTCCCTGCACACCGGCCTTGGCTGCGGCATAGTTGGCCTCGCCGAGATTCCCAAGCGCGGCCGTGCTGGAAAGGTTGACGATCCGGCCCCAGCCCGCAGCGCGCATGTGCGCTTGCACCGCGCGGCTCATCAGGAAGGCGCCGCGCAAGTTGACGTTGATCACGAGGTCCCAATCCGCCAGCGACATCTTGCCGATCGTGCGGTCACGCAGAATGCCTGCGTTGTTGACCACAATCGTGGGCGGCCCGAGCGCAGCGGTCACATCAGCCACTGCCTGCTCAACAGCGGTTTCGTCCGCGACGTCCGCGCCGACCGCAAGGGCCCGTCGCCCGAGTGCCTCGATCCCGCGCACGGTTTCGCTGCAGGCCAACGCATCGAGATCGATCACGGCAATGTCATGGCCATCTGCGGCAAGGCGGAGCGCAATGCTCGCGCCAATGCCGCGCGCGGCCCCGGTGACAATTGCGACCCGCGTTGTGCTAGTGCCTGCCTCGCTCATGCCGCCTCCACCATGCGAGCGACGGCTTCCGCCAACATGAACTTGCGGGCGCGGCCCGATGCGGTTGTGGGAATGTCCGTTGCCTTCACAAAAAACAGGTGACGCGGTACCTTGAAGCGCGCGAGGCGTTCGCGAACGAGAGCCAGCAGCGCCTCGCTCGTAATCTCTGCACCATCACATGGCACAACCAGCGCCACGCCAACTTCACCCATGCGTTCATCGGCCAAGGGCACGACATGCGCCTGCATCACATCGGGATGCGAAGTCAGTACGTCCTCCACTTCACTAGGCAGCACCTGCTCCCCCCCGCAGCGGTAGGATTCTTTGAGGCGCCCGGCCAGCGTGAGATAACCCTCGCCGTCGATCCGCCCCAGATCGCCGGTGCGAAACCAGCCCTCGGCATCGAACGCAGCCGCTGTCTCAGCCGGCTTGTTATAGTACCCGCGCGTCACGCCAGGTCCCTTCGCGCGCAACTCACCTACCGCACCGACAGGCAGGACCGCCTCGCTGTCCGGATCGACCACCCTGTAAGCGACCAGTTGGCCGCCAAGCGCCGGATCGCCGGCGACCCCCGCATCGCGCAGCCGGCCGTTGGTCTCGAGCAGCCGCTCGAACGGGTCATCGGGGCAGGTGACGGTGGAGGATGCGGTGACCTCGGTCATGCCGTAGCCGGTCGTGATCTCGGCCACGCCCAACACGCTGCCGATCTCACGCCAAATGCGCTCAGGAGCACGGGTGCCGGAGGAAAGGACTGAGGTTAGCGAGGAGAGATCCCAAGCAGCATCTCGCGCCGCCTCGATCACGGCCAGCGTCATGGTCGGCACCAGCAGGGCGTCGATGACGCGGTGCATCGCGATGGCCTGAAGCAGATCCGCCGCCTCGAACCGCAACCGCGGAACGATTGCACCGCCGACGAAGAGCACCGGCAGCATGCCCTCGCCGTAGCCGTAGACGTGGTACATCGGTAGCGCGAACACGATCCGCCGCGCTTCCTCGAATGCTCGCGCCAAGGCACTGGTGAAGGCAGTGCGCAACACCTGATCGTGGCTCAGCATCACGCCCTTGGGCGCACCGGTGGTACCAGAGGTATAGATGATATCGGCGACGGCATCCGGGGCCGAGGAAGGGAAGGCCAGCCCCTCGGGCGCGCGATGCTCCAGCGCGGCGAAGGGTGTGGCCTGGGCCCGGGCTGGCTCCGAACCCGTGGGAAATACGACGACCGTCCGCAACTTCGGAAAGGCCTGCCCGCCACCGTGCTGCTCCCAGCCAGGCATGAGCTGATCTAGCATTGCCAGGGTATCGAGGCCCCGAAAGCAGTCCATGGTCACGAGCATGACCGCATCGGATTGGGCCAGAACATAGCCCAACTCCGCCTGCCGGTTCAGGATATTGAGGGGCACGGCCACTGCCCCGACCCGCGAAATGGCGTACTTGAGCGCAACGAACTCAGGGTAGTTGGCCATGAGCAGCGCCACATGGTCACCTGGCCGTACCCCCGCCGAAATCAGACCGGCAGCCAGCCGCAGTGACCAGTCCGCCAGCTCACGATAGGTCCAGGACCGTTCGTCCGTGATGACATACGGCCGGTCAGGAAACTCCCCTGCTGCCGAATCCAGCATGCCGTCCAGCGAGCGCGCAATCCATTTCGGAAAGCGCGTCGCCAGCGCGGCTTGTCGGTCCAAAGCGGACGACCGCAGGGCAGCCTCTTCCGTCACGCGTCCGCTGGGCCGCGATCTCGTTCGGCCTCATAGGCCTCAAGGTACGTGCGATAGGGCGCGAAAGGCGCATCGCGCATACGCACG
This sequence comes from Novosphingobium sp., assembly GCA_027490345.1. Classification (GTDB taxonomy): domain Bacteria; phylum Pseudomonadota; class Alphaproteobacteria; order Sphingomonadales; family Sphingomonadaceae; genus Novosphingobium. The sequence continues at coordinate 9,596 of JAIXYF010000290.1, read as the reverse complement.
GCCGGGCGGACCCCGCCCTCGCGCCACACCTTGGTGAACTCTTCCATGCCCGGCCCGGCAATGCCGAGCGCATCGAGGTCGTTGGCCGCAGCCATGCCGGCCTGCATGCCGGCAGCCTCGAACCAGCGGTTGGTCACTTCCTTGTGGCTGTAGATCGCATCGAGCGGCACATTGGATACGCGCTTGGCATAGGCCATCGCCACGGCTTCCAGTTCCTCGCGCGGCACAGCCCGGTTCACCAAGCCCATTTCGGCCGCTTCCACGCCGGTCATGTTGTCGCCGGTGAACAGCCATTCCTTGGTCTTGCGCATGCCGAGATGGATCGGCCACATAGCGAAGACATGTAGCTCGCCCATGGCGCGCGCCTCGGGCTGGCCGAGCAGGGCATCTTCGGCGGCAAATGCAATGTCGCACACGCCGATCAGATCCAGCGATCCGGCAACGCAGTGCCCGTGGACCACGGCGATCGTGCACTGCCGCAGGCGGAACAGGCGCATCCAGCGCTCGCGCGAGAGGTGGAACTCGCGACGCGACCAGACCGGATTACGGCGATGCGGACGACGCTGCACTTCATTGATCGCGCTGTCGGCATCCCAGAGATAGGAGAATTCCTTGAGATCGTAACCCGTGCCGAAATGGGCGCCGTTGGCCTTGATCACGAGGACACGCGTCTCGTCGTCATGATCAAGATCGTCCATCACCCGATCAAGCTCATCGCGCAGCTGCACCGAAATCGCGTTGCCGGTGTGCGGGCGGTTCAGGGTGACTGTCGCGATGCGATCAGCCTTTTCGTAGATCAGGGTTTCAAACTGCATTGCCAGCATCCTTGGTTGTCACGCTTTCTGATCACGATGGCTATCGCCAAGGAACACCTTAGTCAACATATACGTTGATTTTATCCATCCGAGCCGAAAAACCGAGGCCTTGAATGCACCGAAAGCAGCTTAATCAACATAAGTGTTGATCCATGATCGCAGAAGGGATATCCGATTCGCCATGACGAATGATCCATCCCACGCCACTGTTGACATCCTGATCGTCGGCGCAGGCCTCGCCGGGCTCCGCGCGCTCTATTCCATGCGCGAGGCCGGCTTCTCGGCTACCGTGCTGGAGGCGAGCGACGATCTGGGCGGGGTCTGGCACCACAATCGCTATCCCGGCGCGCGATGCGATGTCGAAAGCTACGACTATTCTTACATGTTCTCGCCCGAGCTTGAGCAGGAATGGCGCTGGAGCGAGCGCTACGCGACTCAACCCGAAGTGCTTTCGTACATCCGCCATGTGGCGGATCGCTTCCACTTGCGCCCTGCCATCCAGTTCAACACGCGCATGGCGCGCGCCGAGTTCAATGAGTCCAGCAATCGCTGGTCCGTGACTGCCGAGGATGGCCGCACTTGGGATGCGGGCACTCTGATCATGGCTGTTGGCCAGCTTTCAACGACCAAGCAGCCCACTCTGCCAGGGCAGGAAAGCTTCACGGGCGCGATCTATCACAGCGCCGCCTGGCCGCGCGAGGGCGTCGATTTGGCGGGCAAGCGGGTCGGGATCATCGGCACAGGCTCCTCCGGCGTACAGATGACGCCGCTGATAGCCGCCGAGGCAGCGCATCTCACCGTGTTCCAGCGCTCTGCAAACTTCAGCATTCCAGCCGCCAATGCACCGATCTCGGCTGAAGAGGACGCGGCGATAAAGGCGGACTATCGCGCCCGCCGCACCCGCGCGCTCAATTCTCCCAGCGGCCTCGGCTTCGTGCCTAATGGCGCGTCGGCCCTCGAAGCCTCGGCAGACGAGCGCCAGGCGGTCTATGAAGCGGCGTGGGTCCGGCTCGGCTTCGGCTTCGCCCTGGCCTACAAGGATATCCTGCTGGACGAGGCCTCGAACGAGACGGCTGCAACGTTTATCCGCGACAAAATCGCCGCGCAGGTGAAGGATCCGTCGACCCGCGAACTGCTGACCCCGCGCGGCTTCCCCTTCGGTGCCAAGCGGCCCTCGGTCGACAGCAACTACTTCGCCACCTTCAACCGCGACAATGTGGCGCTGGTCGATATCAAGGCCGATCCGATCGAGGCCCTGACCCCGACCGGCCTCAGCACCGGAAATGCACACTATCCGCTCGATGTCCTAATCTACGCGACCGGATTTGATGCGTTCACCGGGTCACTGCTGCGCCCCGACATCATCGGCCGGGAAGGGCTCAGCCTCCGGGACAAATGGTCAGCCGGCCCGGCGACCTACCTCGGGCTTGGAGTCTCTGGGTTTCCCAACATGTTTGTTCTGGTCGGCCCCGGCAGCCCATCGCTTCTCAGCAACGTAATCCTCTCGATCGAGCAGCAGGTCGATTGGCTGACCCAGATGCTGGTCCATGCAAAGACACTGGGCGCAGCAAGGATCGAAGCCAGCTCAGACGCCGAAGCGCGCTGGGTCGAACATGTCAACGAACGGGCGCAGGAAACCCTCTACCCGAGGGCGGCGTCATACTATGTCGGCGCCGAGATTGAGGGCAAACCGCGCGTCTTCATGCCCTATTCGGGCGGCGTGCGCGGTTACCGGCGTGAGTTGGCGCGCGTGGCCGCGAACGGCTACGCCGATTTTGGGATACCAAGCAAAGCCTCAGCAGGCGGGGGCACACTTGGGGGCATTCAGAACAATTGAATGAGAATTCCCATTTTTTTTACATTTGTTTAAGCCATTTTCTAGCCGCCCTCCGTCTGACTTGTTCCTCCCCGGTGTTCCAGCCGAACACATCCTTCATCGGCTCGAAGCTTCGGGCGACAACGAGGTTGCATCGGGCAAACTGGCCCATCCCGAAAGCTCGGCGGCGCTCGCCGTCAATGCGTTTGGCTGGTTCATCCCGTCGCGTGCGCTTTTTCCTCCCCTCCCCGGCACCGAAGACGCAGGCGCAGCCGAGAAGGTAGAGGTCGAATACTGCGCCCGCTTCCCTTGGGCCGGTGGCCGCCATCCGTGGCTGGATGCTGCCGTGAACACCTCAACCCATCTGATCGGCATCGAGTCAAAGCGGCACGAACCCTTTCGGGACGCTAAGGCAGGCTCGTTCTCAGCGACCTATGAGCGGCCTGTCTGGGGCGATAACATGGCGCGTTTCGACAGAATGCGGATCGCACTCCAGTCCGGGGAACTGGCTTTCCAGCACCTCGATGCCGTGCAGCTCGTCAAGCACGCCTACGGCATCGTCACAGACGCGCGGCGTCTGGGGAAGCGCCCCCTGCTCTGTTATATCTACGACGAGCCGCGCAGCCGAGCCGGCAAACCCATCCCCCAGTGCCAGATTTCGCTTCATCGTGAAGAGATCGCGACCTTTGCCAGCGCCGTCGCAGGCGACGAGGTGCAGTTCGCCAGCTCCAGCTATCGGGCTTGGCTATCGCAATGGACGGATCCCGAAACCAAAATACATGCGAGCGCGTTGAAAGCACGACTTGATAAATAACTGGCTTCGCAAAAGCATTTCCACTCAGCCGATGACGATTAGATTCAACCAAATGTATTCCAAACGGTCGTTTTCGATCTAACGAAATCCACTGTATCGAGAATTGGCTTGATCTTATTTTCGATACAGGTGCGCCACGTTACGAGTGTTTGCATATTGCCGGGTCAGCACGACTGACCAAGCCCACCAAAACCAAGTTCTCGAAATTCAGGCTGCCGGTTTCCAGCTAGAGCCAAGGCGAGTCATTGCCGAGACGGTAGCCGCCGCCGCGCACGGCGCCATCCACGTAGGGGCGGCGGTATGATCATGGCGGGCCGGATCTGGCGCTTGCTCTTTCCCTTCACCTGCGCGCGCTGTGGCCAGGTCTGGTCTGATTCCGGCCATCCTGAAACCCGCCATGAGCCCTGCCCATGCTGCGGCTTCCGCTAGATGCCAAAGCCGCCCGCATCGCCGAAATCCGTGCCCTAGGGGCATCTTCGCAGACCCGCGGATGGCAATGCCCGTTCTCGCGCGGCCGGGTCAGATCGCCGTGATATCAAGCACCGTGGGCACTGTATCGTTCAGCAGCAGGATCTTCTTGCGCGCGATCCGCCACAAGCCGCCCGCTTGCACAAGCCGGTATTCATAGCGCCCGAAAAAGCAGTGTGTGCGGTCCATCCGCACATCGAAGCGGTGGCACGTGAACGCGGCAGAGACTTCGCCTGTATCGCCGCCGGCGCTGGTTACCAGCACGTTCGTCACCTGATGCACCGTGCGCGGCAGGGGCGATGAGGCGGTGGAGAGGCCGGAGGTGAGCCGCATCACGCGGTCCTCCAGATTGCGGCGGCCCTTGTAGTAGATCAGCGATAGCTCGCGTTCCGGGTCTTCAGTCGGCGTCGTCTCGTCGCGCCAGGCCGGCATCCAGAATTCGGCGTCCGGCGTGAACAGCTCCAGCCACTCGGCAAACCGGCCGCTGTCGATCAGCAGCGCCTCGCGGTAGAGCAGCTCTTCTGCTTCGCGGATCGTCAGCACCGCGCTCATGCGCCAAACGCCCCGGCCATGCGCTGCGCCCATGCGCGGTAATAGCTGTGATAGAGCGTCTCGTCGCAGAGCTGCGAATCCGCCAGCACGCTGCGTTCGGGGTAAAGGTCGATGCGGTCGGCAAAGCGGTTGCCGCCCGCCGCGCTCGCGGTCATTCCCCGCGCATAGCCTTGCAGCCACGGCGCGGCCGTCGCGGCATAGCCGATCTGGCAGTTCTCATAGGAAATGGTGTCGTCCGGCGTCGCCATGCCGGTGGGATTGAAAAAATCCTCATACTGGCGGATGCGCTGGCGGCGCGCGGCAGCGCTTTCGCCCTTGGGCGCGATGCACCAGGTGCGCATTTCCGTCAGGCCCGGCGTCAGCGGGCGGATCACGCGCAGCTGGCTCGATGCGTTTTCCGCCACTTGCAGGTTGGGAAAGATCGTCAGGTTGCGCATGTTGAACATCCAGTCGCGCTTGCCCTCGCCGTGGCGCTCGGCCAGTTCGCCCGCGCGTTCATAAAGCGGAATCGCCGGCGTCACGCCAAACACGCCCCAGTTGAGCACGTGGCCATGGGCAAAGGTGAAGCTGCCCCCGCCCACGCCCTTGGTGTCTTCCTTCCAGTAGTCGCTGTTTTCCCACACCGAGGCGACCACGCTCTCGCTCATGTCCTGCTGCCGCCGCTCCAGTACGCGGATGTAGGAGGGATGTGCGGAGGTGAAATGATAGGCATCCGAGCAGTTTTCGAGCTGCAGCTTCCAGTTCGCCTCGAACGTGAAGGTCACCTGCCCCGGCACCAGTTCCAGCCCCTCGTCGCTCTGATCGGCCACCAGATCGAGCAGCTTGCCCGCCTCGCCCAGATAATCGGCCAGCGGCGGAACATCAGCCACAAGGCTGCCGAAGAGGAAACCGCGATGGTTGGCAAAGCGCGGCAGCGGCGCAAGGCCGTGGTCATCGCGGTCAAAGCTTTGCGAATAACAGCCCGCGGCCTTCCACTTCACCGCCTTGTTGCGGCCCGCGCTGTCAAAGCTCCAGCTGTGATAGGGGCACACATGGAGCCGCGCGGTGCCCTGCCGCAGCTGGGCGATCCGTGCGCCCTTGTGCGGGCAGGAATTGAGGAAGCCGCGCAAAGTGCCGGCCTCGTCGCGCTGCACCAGCACCGGCACTCGCCCGGCAAAGGTGGTGAAATAGTCGTGCGGCCCCGGCGCCTGGCTCTCCAGACCCAGAAAGATCCACCCGCCTTCGAATAGCGTGCGCATTTCCGCCTCGAACACCGCCGCATCGGTGAAGATCGCGCGGTTGACGCGGAACACGCCCTCTTCGGGACGGTCGTCGATCAGATCCGATATCTTGAGGCTCATGCCACCACCGCCTCTACCAGCGTGGGGCCGGATGCGGCCAGCGACCATGCCAGCGCTGCATCGAGCGATCTGGCATCATCGGCCCGGCGCGCTGCCACCCCGTGGCCCTCGGCCAGCTTGCAGAAATCCAGTTCGGGAAAGGTGGTGCCGACCAATTCCTGCATCCCGAAGATGCGGCCGAAGTGGTGCAGTGCTTCATAGCGGTTGTTTTTCAGGATAACGAAGCTGACCGCCAGCCCATGCTGCGCCGCTGCGTGCAGCCCCTGAATCGCATACATCGCCGAACCATCGCCCAGCAGCGCAATCACCTTGTCGTGCGGGCGCGCCATGGCCAGGCCGATGGCCGCTGGCAGGCCGTGGCCCAGCCCGCCACTGGCGGTGGTGTAGAACGTATCCTTGCGCAGGATCGGCAGATAATCGTGCATCGGCCCTCGGCTGGAGGGCGCTTCCTCCACAATCACGCTATCCGGCGCACGCAAGGCGGCAAGGCGGCTCAAGACATAGGCGTCGGTCATAGCATCGCCCGTGGTCGGCACTTGCGCGGCTGCGCGCGGCGCGGGTGCGGCGCGCTGCAGGCTGCCCGCTTGCGCCAGCAGCGCTGCCGCCGCAGCCTTGCATCCGGCCACGATGGCGGTGCCCGCAGGCGCCCATGCAGCGTGGACATGATTGTCGCCGATCAGCCAGACCTCGCAGCCATCCGGCACATGCGGCCCGTGTCCTTCGACATGGTAGAGGTTCATCGGCCCGCCCAGCGCGAGCACGAAATCATGGCCGGAAAGCGCCGCCACAATTGCCTCACGCCCGGCGGTGAGGAACCCGGCAAACAGCGGGTGGTTTTCGGGGAAGCTGCACCGGGCGGACATTGGGGCGACCCAGACCGACGCCTGATGCCGCTCCGCCAGCGCGATCACTTCATCCCACGCATTATCGCGCGCCGCCCCTGCGGCGACCACGATGGCAGGCCGCTCCGCATGCGCCAGCGCGCGCGCGCAAGCGGCCAGCGCGTCAGCATCCGCCCCGCGTGCTGCATGGACGGTGCGCGGCGTGAAGGGCGCGCAGTCGCGGTCCCAATCGTCGATGGGGATCGAAACGAAGGTCGGCCCGCACGGCGGCTCCATCGCCACGAGCCAGGCGCGGTGAATAGCGGCGGGCACATCCTCTGCGCGCGCTGGTTCGCACGACCACTTGACGAACGGGCGCGGAAACTCCGCCGCGCGCTCGGCAAAAAGAAACGGCTCGTAGGGCAGGATCGAGCGCGCCTGCTGCCCCGCCGTCACCACCAGCGGAGTCTGGTTCTTGTAGGCGGTAAACAGATTGCCCAGCGCATGGCCCACACCGGCCGAGCTGTGCAAATTGACGATCGCGGCGCGCCCGGTGCCTTGCGCATAGCCATCGGCCATGCCCAGCACCACGCTTTCCTGCAGGCCCATCACATAGCGGAAATCGACCGGGAAATCGCGGAACATCGGCAGTTCGGTGGAGCCGGGATTGCCGAACACCGTGGTCATCCCCAGCGCGCGCAGAAGATCGATGGTAACGGTGCGGACGGTTGGCATGGCTTCCCCCGGGGTATGCTGATTGCCACCGAAATGAACCGCGCGGCACCGCAAGACAATTGCATTGTGCAGACAAAGCCATACGCTTGGCGCATGGATTTTGATGAACGCCAGCTTCGCGCCTTTCTGGCCATTGCCGATACCGGCAGCCTCGGCCGCGCCGCCCGCGTGGTGAACCTCACCCAGCCCTCGCTCAGCCGACTGGTTCAAACGGTGGAAGCCCGGCTCGGGCACCGCCTGTTCGAACGCGGGGGCAAGGGCATGGCACTGACCGAGGCGGGCCAGCTCATGCTGCCGCGCGCACGCCACCTGATCGGCGAGATGCAGGCGGCGCGCGATGAACTCGCCGCATTGGGCGGCCTGAGGCGCGGCACGGTGCGCGTGGGCGCAGTCGCAGCGGTCATGCGCACGCTTGTGGCCGATACGGCGGGGCGGGTCCTTGCCGAAACCCCGCAGCTCTCGTTCGAAATGCTCGAAGCCGTCGACGGCGAATTGCTGGAAGCGCTGCTTACGCGCCGGGTCGATCTCGTAGTCAGCTCTGGCCCGCTGGCGCACCGCGATGTGGCCGCCATCGGCCTTGGCGCCTACGAGGATGCCTTTGCCGTGTTCTGCGCCGCCAGGCACCCGCTCGGCGATGGCCCGGCCCTGCCCGATGCGCTAGCCTATGGCTGGGTGATGCCCGGCTTTGCTTTTTCTCCGCGCGCCCAATTTGAGGATATCATCGCGCAGCACGGCCTGCCGAGCCCACGTATTGCCGTCGAATGCAGTTCGCTGGAAGCGATGATCGCCGTTTCAGCGCGCAGCGATCTGTTGTGCTGGCTTCCCGAACCCCTTCTCGCCCCGCATATCGTCAGCGGCGCGATGCGGCGGCTTGCCATTCCCGAGCTGGCGATTGGCCGCCGCTTCATCCTGCATCGGCGCCGCTCCGGCCTCCTGCCCGATGCGGCGTGCCAGTTCGTGCGACATTTCCCGCTGCAGCAGGCTTGACCGGAGCAGCGGCAGGCCGGGATACTCGCGCACACATGCACACGAAGGGAGCGGGGCGGTGATGGACAAAGTGGTCGTAGTTGGCGCAGGCGCGATGGGCTGCCTGTTTGCAGCACGCCTGGCCCTTGCAGGGGCTGACGTAACGGTGGTCGATGTGGACCGCGCACGCATTGCCCGCATCGCCGAGGAAGGCATCCACCTGCACGATGCGAGCGGCGATCATGCCGTGCGCGTGGGGGCCTGCCTGGCGGGGGAAGCGGACCGCGCCGATCTGGTGATCCTGTTCACCAAGGCGATGCACAGCCGCGCCGCCATCGCCTCGGTCGCGCACCTCGCCGATGGCAATTGCTGCGCCCTCACCCTGCAAAACGGGCTTGGCAATGCCGAAGCCATCGCCGAAATCTTTCCAGCCGCGAACGTGCTGGTAGGCGTGACCGACTGGCCAGCCGATTTCGCGCCCCCAAACGGTGTTTCGGCGCACGGTGAAGGCCATGTCTGGCTCGGCGCGTTCCGGCCTGAGGGCGAGGCAGCAGCCATTGCCGCCGTAGGACTGCTCAATGCTGCGGGCATGGGCGCGCAGCATGATGGCGCAGTGCTGGCCGCGATTTGGGAAAAGGCGGCGTTCAATGCCGCGCTCAATGCGCTCTCCACGATCCTCAACGTGCCGGTCGGCGGGCTCGATACGCCGGACGGACGCAGCATTGCCATGGCCGTGATTGATGAGACCATCGCCGTCGCCGCCGCTTCGGGCATTGCTATGGACCGCGCCCGTCTGCTGGCCAAAACGGACTTCGCACTTGCCAACCACAAGGCGCACAAACCCTCGATGCTGCAGGACCGGCTGGCCGGGCGCGCGACCGAGATCGAGGCGATCAACGGCCAGATCGTGCGGGCAGCAGCAGCAGCCGGGCTGGCCGCGCCGGTTACCGCAACGCTCGCTGCGCTGGTGCGGATGGGGGACACCGCAGGGCAGGCTGGCTGATTCCGCCCCGGCGGCAAGGCGCCGCTGATACCGCAAGTCAACCGGATTTGCCTCCGCTTAGGCTGGTTTTCTTCCGATTCCCCCCGGATTCCAGCGTTTTCTGCCCGCGCAAGGCTGGACGCGGCCTGCGGGCCAAGCTAACCGGCGCGTCCAACCGTTGGAGAATTGGGATCATGAATACTGCTGAACTCGCCGAAGCCGTTGCTGCCAGCGCGGGCCTCACCAAGGCCGATGCCAAGAAGCTGGTCGACACCGTGTTCGCGGCG
>JAIXYF010000349.1 GCA_027490345.1 Novosphingobium sp. | reverse complement strand
CCTCGCGGCTGTAGCCGGTCGCCATAATGGCCCATCGCCAGCGCACCCAGCGGCCGCATCAGATAGGAAACGGCAAACCCCGCCAGCACCACCGCCAGCGAACCCTTCCCGCCGCCGAACGCCACGCGCGAAAGGATTGTCGCGACGTAAATATAAAGCGTGAAATCGTACCATTCGACCACTGTCGAAAAACCAGCGATCAGCATCGACCGGCGCGAGACAACGCGCGCAAAAGGGGGATGGGCGGAAGCCATCAGCGCATCATGCCGCAGTGGCTCCCGCCTGGGAACCGCTTTCAGCCGACCCCTTCGGTCACCATCACGCGGTAGCTCGCGCCCGCCAGCCGGTGGACTTTCGCCTCCTGATAGGCCGGACTGTTATACCACGCCTTCGCCGCGTCGATGTCCGGAAACTCGATTATCACGAGGCCCTCGGCGGTCGGCCCTTCCCACGTCTCGTTCGGCCCATAAAACGCCAGCGGCTTCAGCGGATGCCCCGCAATCGAAGCGCCTGCCTTGGCGTTATACTGGTCCAGCTCCGCCTGATCGTTCACGCTGTCCTTGATGAACACAACATAGGCCGTCATTTTTCGTGCATCCCTTTCCCGTTGAACGCTAACCTTAGAAGCACATCACGTGGCAGACCACCCCGCATCGATCACGAGGTTCGAACCCGTCACCACCCGCGCCGCCTCACTCGCGAGGTACAGCACCGAGGCAGCGGTCTGCTCCGGGCTGATCGGCTCCTTGATATGCGCCACGCTGAGGTACTGTTCATAGACCTGTTCCTGCGTCAGCCCCGCGCGCGCCGCGATCTCGCCCGCGGTGTGCTCCACCATCGGCGTGGGGAGGAAACCCGGGCACACCGCGTTGACCGTGATGCCATACGCGCCCAGTTCCGCCGCCATCGTCTTGGTCATGCCGATCATCGCGTGCTTCGAAGCGCAATAGTGGCCGAAACCGGGCGTGCCAATCATCCCCGCGACCGAAGCAATGTTGATGATCCGCCCGCCTTGCCCCCCGGCAATCATCACCGGCACTGCCGCGCGGCTCATCCGCCAGCCGCCGGTCAGGTTCACCGCGATGGTCGTCTCGAACGTCTCGTCGTCCAGCAGGTGCATCGGCGCGTTGCCGGTCAGGATACCGGCGTTGTTGACCAGAATGTCGATCCGCCCCAGCTCTGCCGCCACCCTGCCAACGAAAGCGTCCACCTCCGCCTGCCTGCGAATATCGCAAAACCCGTGCAGCGCCCGCACGCCCAGCGCCGCACTCTCCGCCGCCACGGCATCGAGCGCGCCGCCCAGCGCATAGCCCACGCTCGGCATCCGCGCCTCGCCCACATCGCAGATCGCCACGTCCGCCCCCGCGCCCGCCAGCGCCAGCGCCATGGCCCGCCCCTGCCCACGCGCTGCGCCGGTCACGATCGCCACTTTGCCCGTCAATTCGCCCATGCCCGCCTCCTCTGGTCCGGCCCGCAGCATGCCCTCGCGCCGGGCCATGCCTTGCCCCGCGAAAGTGATAGGCAGGCGCGCGCTGTGCTGCCTGTGGCCATCGGCAGAATCGGCGCTAGGATGCTCGGCAAAGCAAAACCGATGGAGAGAGACCCATGACTGAACTGGCCGGCCGCATTGCCCTCGTCACCGGCGCCTCGCGCGGGATCGGAGAGGCGTCTGCCCGCGCGCTAGCCGCGCTGGGCGCAACCGTCATCGTCACCGATCTGGCCGCGCCCGAGGCCCTTGCCGAAGACCTCGGCGGCCACGCCTGCGCGCTTGACGTGACGGATGAGCAAAGCTGGACCCAAACGATGGCCTACGCCCGCGAAGCCGCCGGCGGGCTCGATATTCTGGTCAACAACGCCGGGCTGTTCCTCGCCAAGCCCCTCACCGAAACCACGCTCGAAGATTGGCGCCGCCTTCACAGCGTCAATGTCGAAGGCGTGTTCCTGGGCTGCAAGCACGCCGTGCCCCTGCTGGCAGAGCGCGCAAACCTCTGGGCTGGCGGCACCTCGATCATCAACCTTTCCTCGGTCGCCGGCCTCGTCGGCTCCGCGCTGGTCAGCTGCTACAACGCCAGCAAAGGCGCGGTGCGCCTCTTCACCAAGGGCGCGGCCATGGAACTCGCGCCGATGCGCATCCGCTGCAATTCCGTCCACCCCGGGATCATCGAAACCGACATGGGCCGCGATCTCGTCTCCCAATTCGCCGCCGCCACCGGCACCGGCGAAAACGACACCCGCGCCAGCTTCTCCAACCTCCACCCGCTGGGCCACTTCGGCGTGCCCCAAAACATCGCCGACGCCGTCGCCTTCCTCGCCTCAGACCGCGCCGCCTTCATGACCGGCTCGGAACTGGTGGTTGATGGGGGATTCACGGCAAGCTGAACCGACCAAGAAACCGCGCCAAGCTCATCCCCATTTTCAGCAAGTGCAAATGGGGAGTGAGGGGCACCACGGGAGAACGGGTCTCCGCGTCAGGCCACGATCAGGATATCCGAGAAGGCAAGGCCCGGATGCGTGTCCGCTCCAAGGACGGCCACGGCCAGTGCCGAAACGCCGCCGATGCCATCGGCGTCGTAATAAAGCGTTCCGGTTGCCCTGTCATAGATGATCCTGTCCGATGCATCGTGCGCTTGCGTCGCTCCGGCCGCTGAATAGAACTTGTCAGCTGTCAGCTTACCGGCTGCACCAAGCTCGCCAAAGGCCTTCAGGCTGAACAGAATCTTGTCGCCCTGACGTCTCGAATAATCAGCAATGACATCAAGATCGGAAGCAGTTGCCGCGCTATCGAAGATGAAACGGTCCCCACCGCTGCCACCTCTGAGCGTATCCGATCCGGCACCACCCGATAGCCGGTCGAGCCCCCCACCTCCGGTAAGGCTATCGGCACCGCCTTTGCCGAATAAGGCATTGTTGCCATCATTGCCCGTGATACCATTGCCTAGCGCATTGCCGCGGCCCGACAGATTGGTGGTTCCGAGCAGCGCGAGATTCTCGACAAGTCCGCCACCGTTCGTCCGCGCCAGATCATAGCTGATGCTGCTGCGCACGCTGTCGATACCGCCCGCATCGTTCGTTGTCTGCCCGGCAGTTTCGGATACCTGGTCATTGGAATTGTCCACGACATAAGTATCGTTGCCCGCCCCGCCTCGCATGATGTCAACGCCGGTGCCACCATCAAGCGTGTCGTTTCCGCCCAAGCCCAACAAGATGTCATTGCCTGCGGCACCGCTCAGCGTGTTGCTGGCGG
>JAIXYF010000486.1 GCA_027490345.1 Novosphingobium sp. | reverse complement strand
GCCGATATTCTCGCCCAGTTGCGGGCGCACCAGAACGATGACGGGGGCGCTCGCAGGCTGGTTCACGAGCCGGCCACTTCGCGCACGGTGCTGGCAAATTCCTCGAAATCGCGCGCTTCGGTGAAATCGCGGTAGACGGATGCGAAGCGGATATAGGCGACGCTATCGAGCTGGCGCAGGCCTTCCATCACCATCTCGCCGATCTGGCGGCTTTCCACTTCGGGATCGCCCAGCGTTTCGAGCTGGCGCTGGATGCCCGAAACAAGGCGCTCGATGCGTTCGGGCGAGACCGGGCGCTTGCGGCAGGCCAGCGCGACGGATTGCTCGATCTTGGCGCGATCAAACGGTTCGCGGCGGGGATCACCGCCTTCGGCGCCGCTTTTAAGCACCATCACCTCGCGCAATTGCACGCGCTCGAACGTGGTAAAGCGCGCGCCGCAGCCTTCGCATTGGCGGCGCCGGCGGATCGAGGTGTTATCCTCGCTCGGCCGGCTGTCCTTTACCTGGCTTTCTTCATGGGCACAGAAGGGGCAGCGCATTCGCTTTTATTTGATCCGCTTCCAGAACGCGTAGCCCGCGCCAACCGCAAGGCCGAGCGGAAGTGACACGAACGGCAGGAGCGCACCCGCCACCGCGCCCACGCCCGCACCGATCAGCACGGGCTTGGTCGAAGGGTGATCCATGCCCTGCTTGGCCATGCCTTCGATTTCGGCCTTGGCGCGGGCGGCGATATCGTCGTTTCCGGCCATGGTTTCAAAGCTCCGGATAGATCGGGAAGCGGGCGCACAGCGCTTCAACCTTGACGCGCACGGCTTCTTCCACCTGGCCATCGCCTTCATCGCCGTTGCGCGAAAGGCCATCGACCACTTCGGCAATGAGCGCGCCGATCTGCCGGAACTCGTCCTCGCGGAAGCCGCGCGTGGTGCACGCTGGCGTGCCGAGGCGGATGCTCGAGGTGACGAAGTGCGAGCTCGTATCGAAGGGAATACCGTTCTTGTTGCAAGTGAGCCAAGCGCGGTCGAGCCCCTTTTCAGCGGCCTTGCCGGTCACGTCCTTGGGTGTGAGATCCACCAGCATCGAGTGGTTGTCCGTCCCGCCCGAGACGATGCCGAGGCCTGCTTCGGCAAGGCTTGCGGCAAGCGCGCGCGAATTGGCGACAACCTGATGGGCATAGGCCTTGAATTCAGGCTTCAGCGCTTCGGCAAAGGCGACGGCCTTGGCGGCGATGATGTGGACCAGCGGCCCGCCCTGCAGGCCGGGGAACACGGCCATGTTGAACTTCTTGGCCAGCGCCTCGTCGTTGGTCAGGATCACGCCAGAGCGGGGGCCGCGCAAGGACTTGTGCGTGGTGGTCGTCACGACATGCGCGTGCGGGATGGGCGAGGGATGCGCGCCGCCCGCCACGAGGCCGGAGATGTGCGACATATCGACCAGCAGATACGCGCCGATCTCGTCTGCGATGGTGCGGAAGGCTTCCCAATCCCACACGCGCGAATAAGCGGTGCCGCCCGCGATGATCAGCTTGGGCTTGTGTTCGTGGGCCAGACGGCGAACTTCGTCCATGTCGATCTGGTGATCTTCGCGGCGCACGCCATAAGCGATGGGGTTGAACCACTTGCCCGACATGTTGACCGGTGAACCATGCGTGAGGTGGCCGCCCGAATTGAGATCGAGGCCCATGAAGCTGTCACCGGGCGAAAGCAGCGCAAGGAACACGGCCTGATTCATCTGGCTGCCCGAATTGGGCTGCACGTTGGCGAATTCGCAGCCGAACAGCGCCTTGGCGCGCTCGATCGCCAGCGTCTCGACGACGTCGGCATATTCGCAGCCGCCATAATAGCGCTTGCCGGGATAGCCTTCGGCGTACTTGTTGGTGAACACAGAACCGGCCGCTTCGAGGCAGGCGAGGCTGGTGATGTTTTCGGACGCGATCAGCTCGATCTTGGTCTGCTGGCGGTGCAGTTCACCGCGGATCGCGGCGTAGACTTCGGGATCGGCCGCCGCGAGGTGTTCGGTAAAGAAGCCGGGCTTGCGGATATCGAGTGAGGGTGCTGCAGCGTTCATCAGCGGGGCTCCTTCGTGAAAACAGGGGTGGAAAGCTTGGCAACGCGGCCTTCATGGCGGCCGCCGAGAAATTCGCCGGCAAGAAACGCTTCGAGGCAGGCCTTGGCCATTTCAGGGCCGATGATCCGGGCGCCCATGGCCATGGCATTGGCATCATTGTGCGAGCGGCTGAGCGCGGCGGACAGCGGTTCGCTGACAAGCGCGCAGCGCAGCGCCGGGTGGCGGTTCACCGCGATGGAAATGCCGATACCCGAACCGCACAGCGCCACCCCGCGCTCCGCCGCGCCGGAAGCGACGGCTTCGGCGAGCTTGTAGCCATAATCGGGATAATCGACGCTGGCGGTGCTGTCCGGCCCGAGATCGAGCACTTCGTGGCCCAGCGCGGCGATATGAGCGGCAAGCTCGGCCTTGAGATCGAAGGCGGCGTGATCAGAGGCAATGGCGATGCGCATGGGCGGGCGTCAGCTTCCTGAAGCAGGGGGATTCGCGTATCCTCAGCGCTTTAGGAGGGTTGGCCCGGCTTTGCCAGTCTGGGTGATTGCCTTAAGTGCAGTATTATTGAAATTTATGGAGACAGGCTATTCGGCGGGCCTGAGCACCAGTTCCATCTGGCTGAGCGGCGCAAACGGGCGGCGCAGGAAATCGAACGCCGCGCTGGCGGCCTGGAGCAGCGGAATCAGCGGGTGGCTGACGGCAGGGCGCTGCGTGGTGATTTTCACAAGGCCCAGCCGCCGCAGTTCTTCGAGCAGCGAAACCGACCAGAACGGCGCGCCTTGCGTGTAGCTGAAGCTCACCGTCTCCAGCCCGCACTCCTGCGCCAGCGCTTCAAGGCTGCGGCGCTGAAACAGCACGAAGTGGCGCGGGGTGTGGAAACCGGCCCACGAGCGGTGGCGGAACAGGCGCGCATCGAGCGACATGTAATTGGGCGTCTTGATGAACAGCTGGCCGCCGGGTTTCAGCAAGCGGCGCACTTTGGCCAGCATGGCGCGCGGATCAGAGACATGTTCGATCAGATTGAGCATCAGGATGAAATCGAACTGGCCGTCCAGCTCGGCATCCTCGATACGCCCTTGCACGAAGGTGTGGCCCTTGGCGCGGGCAAGCTGCGCCGCACCGCCGTCAAGGTCGACCACCGTAGTCTTCGTCACGCGGGCATCGGCGCCCTTGACCATATCGAGCAGCCAGCCGCTGCCGCCGCCGATATCAAGGACCGACAGGTTCTCGCCCGGAACGGCGGCGAGCAGGCTCTTGAAGCGGCGGCGATCCAGCGCTTCCTTGATCTTCTGGACCGTGGACGCCTTGCCCGCACCATAGGAATAGTAATTCGCCGGGTAGATCTCGCCCAGCCGGTCGACCGGCATGGGATCGATGAACAGCACGCCGCACGGATCGCAGGCGTGCCAGATCCAGTCCTCGTGGCTGGTGCAATACTCGATATCGCGGGCTTCGGCGTGGAAGCGCGTCTCGTGCTTGCCGCACAGCGGGCATTGGGGGCGATGCCCGGCAAATTCGGTGCCGGTCATTTCGGCAAGCTCGGGAAACAGAGCGGGGGCGTTCATGGGCGGCCTCTTTACTTGCGATTGTAGAGCGCGCGGAAGGCGGCGCCATAAGTGGTGCGGCGGGCGTCCATCGCGGGGCCCATGCCGACGCGTTCGAACACGGCTTCGAGGTCGTCGAAGCAAGTGTAGGACACGCTGGGCTCCCAGTGGTGGAGCAAGTGGCGGTTGAACCCGGCCGCGCCGAACAGGCGGGCGAAAGGGCCAGTGCCGAACAAGCGAGTATAGCCGCCATGATCGACCTCGCGGTAATCAACCGCGCCGCGCGCATCGAGCGAGCGGTGTTCGAGAAGCTGGCGCAGCGCGCCAAGGAACGGGAAGACGACGCCGACGCCGATCACCCATGCAAGGGCTGCAGCCCACCCCCCGGTGAGCAGCAGCGCAGCCAGGATGGCAAGGTGCGCGGCGATCCCTCCAAGGAGAACGAGCTTGTCCCGAACTGCGCCTTCGTTTGCCGCCTTGGCCTTGGGCGCGGTGAGGCGGCTGCGGGCGAGGAGGACTTCGATCACGCGCCAGCCGGTGAGGGCCTTGATGATGAACGCCCCGTCAAGCGGGCGGAAATAAGTGTTTTCGGCATCGGTCCGGGTGCCGAAGGCGCGGTGATGTTCGAAGTGCACCTTGCGGTACTTGCGCACGCTGGTGCCGATCATCCAGCCGATCAGCAGATCGCACAAGAGGTCGCTGGTCTTGCGGCTCTTTGCCAGATTGGCATGCGCGCCTTCGTGGATGAACAGCTGGAGATAGGCGATCCAGAAGCCGGCGCCAGCCGCGCCGAACAGAACGGCGGCGATCATCCCGGCGGGGCCGAACTGAGCGAACCACACCGTGCTGGCAATGGCCCAGACGAGGCCGACATAGCCCACCGCGATATCGCGCCACACGCGCGGGTAATCGGGCTTCAGATCCTTGAGCAGCGCGGTGAAGGGTTTGCCCTCTGCATCGAACAGCTCGGTGCGGATCGCGGCGAAATTCGCCGAATGATCCTCGTGCGCGGTGAACTGATGAATGATGAACACGGGGTCGCACTCCGGCCTTACGGATCCTGCCGATAAGTCCTAATCAGGCATGGTTAACAAAATCTCACTGCGGGAGAGGACTTTGGGGCAGGGAAACAAACGTCTGGCGTTGCTGGTGGCTCTGGTTCTGGGCGCGGCGCTGGGCGTGCGGGCCACCACGCCGCCCGCGCCTGTGGGGGCCGATGCGCCGCCGCAGGTTTTTGCCGCCGGACGCGCCATGGCCGATGTGCGGACAATCGCGGCGCGCCCGCACTTGGCCGCATCGCCCGAAAATGCCGCCGTGCGCGCGCATATCGCTTCGCGGATGCAGGCGCTGGGGATGCTGGTGCGCGAGGCGCGCTTCACCGCGCCGCCGCCAAGCGCGCAGCGGCTGGCGCGGTGGAGCGGGAAGGTTGATCCGGCGCCCACGCTGTCCAACGTGATCGGTGTGCTGCCGGGCCAGAACCGCGCGCTGCCCGCCGTGCTGCTGATGGCGCACCACGATACGGTGGGCGGATCGCCCGGCGCGGCAGACGATACGGCGGGGGTGGCGGCGCTGCTGGAGACGGCGCGGGCGGTGCGCGCCGGAGGGCAACCGGCGCGCGATCTCATCGTGCTCATCACCGACGGCGAAGAACTGGGGCTGGACGGGGCGCACCACTTTTTCACCGCCGATCCGCTGCGGGCGCATGTCGGCGCGGTGATCAATGTCGAGGCGCGCGGGGGCGGAGGGCGGACGACTTTGTTCGAAACTTCGGCGGACAATGGCGCGGCGATTGCGCGCGCGGCAGGGGCGATCGCGCGGCCGGGCGGAACTTCGCTGGCCGTGTTCCTCTACAAGGTGCTGCCCAACGATACCGATCTTTCCGAAACGCGGGGCGGGCCTTGGACGAGCTACAACTTCGCCTTCATCGGGCGGCCGCAACTGTATCATTCCCCCAAGGCGACGCCGGGTGCGCTCGATCAGGGCGCGCTGCAGGACATGGGCGCACAAGTGCTCGATCTGACGCGCGATCTGCTGCGCGCCGAGCCGCTGCCAGGCAAGGCGGCGGACGAGGTGTTCTTCGATGTGTTCGGCCTTGGCCTGCTGGTCTATCCGGCGTGGGCCGGGTGGCTGATGATCGCCTATGCGGCAGTCAGGCTCGTCCAGGCAGCGCGGCACGGCGGGCGCGCGAAAGCTGTGGCTGCGGGTGCGGGGCGGATGTTGGCGCTGATCGTGCTGGCGGGGGCGGTGCTCTGGGCGATGAACCAGATCAGCCTCGCTCCGGGCGAGGCGAATTATTACGACCGGCTGGCGGCTATTCCCCGGCTTGAGGTGATGGCGCTGGCAAGCGGGCTTGCGGCATTCCTGCTCACCATGGGGGTGTGGAAGCCGACCCCGACGGCCATGGCGGGCGCGGCGTTGCCGCTTTTGGTGTTGGGGCTGGTGTTGCAAGTGCTGGCACCAACAGCGGGATATATCGTGGTGCTGCCGCTGCTGTTCACGGCCGAGGCGATGGCTGCGGCGCGCAAAAATGATGGCATATCATGGTTCGGGACGATGATTTCTGCCGCGCCGATTTCGGGCTTTATGCTCGCGCTGGGCCATCAGGTGATGCAGGGCGTAGGGCCGGACCTGCCGATGGCGGCGGTGCTGCCGCTGGCGGTGGCAGCCATGGCGCTGCTGCCGCTGTGGGAGGGGATTCCGGCGCGGGCGGCGCGGATCGGT
>JAIXYF010000179.1 GCA_027490345.1 Novosphingobium sp. | reverse complement strand
GAAGATGGTCAGCATATGCAGCGTGAGATCGCCGAAATCACAGGCGTTGAGCGCGCGCAGACGGTCCTGATAGAGCGCGTAGAACTTCGCGCCCTTGCCGTTGGCGTAAGCCTCATTGTCGAGCGCGTCCAAGTCCTTGGGGCCGAGGCCGCGGTTCTTCCAGCGGTCGATCAGCCCGGCCAGTTGGCGCGGGGGCCAGCGTTTGTCGTCCACCCCTTCGGCCTGAATGAGCTGCTTCAAAAGGCGCAGTTGGTCGTCGGTATCGATGATCGTGAAGGCGCTGTTGAGGCCGACCAGTTCGGCATGGCGGCGCAGCATCTTGGCGGCGACCGAGTGGAACGTGCCGAGCCATGGCATCCCTTCCACCGAAGGGCCGATCAGGTGGCCGACGCGTTCGCGCATTTCGCGCGCGGCCTTGTTGGTGAAAGTGACGCAGAGGATTTCGGACGGCCACGCAAGGCGCGCGCGCAGCAGGTTCGCAAGGCGGGCGGTGAGCGCAGCCGTTTTGCCCGTGCCCGCGCCCGCGAGCATCAGCACGGGGCCTTCGGTGGTCAGCACAGCCTCGCGCTGCGGGGGATTCAGGCCGTCGAGCCAGGCGTTGGCGGATTCGGTAGAAGGAGGCGCATGCATCCGGGAACGATTAGGGAACGGCGCGCGGCGCCGCAAGAGGCGGGGCGCGGCGCTTGCGGATTATTTGCCTTAGTAATCGCTGTAGTAGCGCTCGTGCGGGCGATAGGCGGAGTCGCGATTGGCGCGCTCGTTGTGCCGCTCCAGCTCCCGCTCGCGCTGCCGCTTGGCGATCTTCTTGGCCGCGTCGGAATTGGCGAGGGCATCGACCATGACAGTGGTGCCGTATCCCAACATGGCGCAGGATGCGACGGACAGCAGCCAGACCATCAGGCATCCGGCAAAGATGGCTTTGATCACTTGCACCGGTCTTTTACTCCACAAACCGGTTCGTATTTGTGCGGAGTGTGGTTGCAGTTCAATTAACAGCGGCGCTTGTTGAGGCGTGGTATTGCGGGCAGGGGTGGCGAGGCGGCGCTGTGCGGCTCATCCTGCACCACCGCCGCCAAGGTTCGGCTAGAATTCAGCCCAATCGCCCTCCGGTGCGGGTTTCAGGGCAAGGTTGCCGCTTACGGGCAGCGGCGGGGCCTTGCGCTGGGGCGCTCGGATCATGGCCGGGGCCACCAATGCAGCGGGGGGAGCCGCCCGCATCGGCGTGGTCACACCGGTCTGGAACCGAGCCGTCTGCGCGCGCAGCTGCTTCGCCACGCTGGACAGCGTGCGCGCGGCGGCCGTGCTTTCTTCCACCATCGCGGCGTTCTGCTGGGTCATCCGGTCAAGATCGCCCACCGTGCCCGAGACTTCTGAGAGCATTTCGGACTGCCGCTGCGCGGATTCGGAAATGCTGTCGACCAGTCCGCTCACTTCGCCGACACGGGCGACGATCTGACGCAGCACATCGCCGGTTTCGACGACCAGCCGGACACCGCGCTCTACTTCGGTGGTGGAGGCGGTGATCAACGTGCCGATCTCGCGCGCTGCATCGGCGCTGCGCTGGGCCAGCGCGCGCACTTCGGTGGCGACAACGGCAAAGCCTTTGCCGGCATCGCCCGCGCGCGCCGCCTCGACCCCGGCATTCAGCGCGAGGAGATTGGTCTGGAAAGCAATGCCATCGATCACGCTGATGATCTGGGCGACCCCTTGCGAGGATTGCTGAATGGCCTGCATCGCATCCACCGCCCGATCAACGACAGTGCCGCCGCTGGCCGCTTCGCTGCGGGCATCGCAGACGGCGCGATTGATCTCAGCGACGCGCCCTGCGCTTTCCCCGACCAGCGCTGTGACCTTCTGCATGGCGGCGCTGGCTTCTTCCAGCCGGGCGGCCTGCAACTCGGTGCGGCCGGCGAGGTCATCAGAGGCGGCGCGAATTTCGGCCGATCCAGTGTCGATCGTGCGGGTGGAATCGACGATGTCTCCCATCGCTTGGGCAAGCTGAGTGAGGGCCGCATTGAAATCGCTGCGCAACTGTTCGGATTCGCCGGGAAATGGCGTGACGATCCGATAAGCAAGATTGCCGTGCGCCAGTTCGTTCATGGCCGTTGTGATCTGGGATACCATAACCTCACGCTCGGCCGACGATTGCCGAAGCGCAACGGCCTGATCGCGGAAAACGTTCGAGGCCCGCGCCATGCGGCCGACGCAATCGAGATAGTCGGTGCGCTCGATCGGACTATCGAGATCGCCGGCGGCAAGACCTTCGGTACGCACCACCATGGCAACATAGGGATCGCAGATCATGCGTTTGGCGCTTCCCATCACCAGCGCCATCAGCACGAAAGCGGCTGCCGGAAAGATGAGGGCAGCCGGGCCGCCGAAGCCCAAAAAGGGCAGCACGGCACCAAGGCCGGCAAAGCCGACCAGCAGCAGTGTAACCAGCCGCAAGGCGTCAAGCTTCTTGCGGATCGGAGCTTTCTTTTCGAACCATTCAAACATCGGACGCCTATCCAGTAGCAGTGTCCCGGATACCTATTGGCCAAGTCTTGAAAAGGCGCTGTGCTTGACAACGCGGTTGACCGCAGGAGCGAGTTTACCTTGTTATCATCAGAACTCGGCCCAATCGGCCTGCTCGGGAGCCTTGAGCGCCAGTGCGCCGATGGTGCTCGGCGCGCGGATGGCAAGCGCAGGCGCGGCCATGGCCGCGCGCGGCCGCGCCATGGCAACGACATTGCCGGTTTCGAAGCGGGCGGTCTGCGCGGTGAGCTGCTGGGCGACCAGCGCCAGCGTGCGCGCAGCGGCGGTGCTTTCCTCCACCATGGCGGCGTTCTGCTGGGTCATCCGGTCCAGATCGCTGACCGTTCCGGCCACGTCGCCGAGCATGGCGGACTGGCGCTGGGCGCTTTCGGAAATACCCTCGATCAGCACGCTGACGTCGCTCACACGGCCGACGATCTGGCGCAGCACGTCTCCGGTTTCGCCGACCAGCTGCACCCCGCGTTCGACGTGGGCGGTGGAGGCGGTGATGAGCTGGCCGATCTCGCGCGCGGCATCGGCGCTGCGCTGGGCCAGCGCACGCACTTCGGTGGCGACAACCGCAAAGCCCTTGCCTGCTTCACCCGCGCGCGCGGCCTCGACCCCGGCATTCAGCGCGAGGAGGTTGGTCTGGAAAGCAATGCCATCGATCACGCTGATGATCTGGGCAACGCCTTGCGAGGATTGCTGGATCGCGTGCATCGCTTCCACCGCGCGGTCGACCACCATGCCGCCGCTGGCGGCCTCGGTGCGGGCACCGGCAACGGCGTGGTTGATTTCGGCCGCGCGGCCGGCGCTTTCGCTGACCAGCGAGGTGACTTGCTGCATGGCGGCGCTGGCTTGTTCCAGCCGGGCGGCTTGCTGTTCGGTGCGGGCCGCCAGATCATCCGACGCGGCACGGATTTCGGCAGCGCCGGTATCGATCGAGCCTGCCGAAATGGTCACTTCGCCCATCGCGCTGGCCAGCACGCCGAGCGCCTTGTTGAAATCCTCGCGTAGGCCCTCGGTCTGTTCGGGGAACGATTTGGTGATGCGATAGGCCAGGTTGCCCCGCGCCAGTTCGCCCATCGCGCGGGTGAGCTCGCCCGAGACGATCTCGCGCTCTATCCGGGTCGCCTCGCGCAGCGCGACGGCGGAATCGCGGAACACGCCAAGCGCGCGGGACAGGCGGCCGACGCAATCGGCATAATCGGTGTAGCTGACGGGGCTATCCAGATCGCCGGCGGCGAGCGCTTCGGTGCGCACGACCGTGGCGACATAAGGATCGCAGATCATCCGGCGCGACTGGAGGACGGCAAAGACCGTGAGGGCCAGCGCCAGAGCGGGGGCGACAAAGGCTGCCATGCCGAAACCCATGAGTGCAAGCGCCGTGCCAAGCCCGGCGATGCCGATGAGCGCGAGGTGAACCCATAGCATCGTGATGAACTTGGCGCGGATCGGTGCCCGCTTTTCAAACCAGTCCGACATCGTGTTCTGCGCCTTTTACGAGGATGAAATGCTCCGGAACACGCGGGCTATGGCGATACGATTGACGATGTGGAAAACACTGCCATAGCGGCTCGCGCGGGGGAGGGCGGCAAGATCGGCTTAACCTTCCTTGGTGGGGGATCGGTAAGCATATGGCAGGCGCTTCGGCGAATCCGTTCGTGATCCATGCGCGCGTGCTCATGGCGAGCCTCGTCGGCACGGCGGTCGAGTTCTACGATTTCTACATCTTCGGGACGGCGGCGGCGCTGGTTATCGGGCCGCTGTTTTTCCCGGCAGAAAGCCAGGCCGCGCAGACGCTGCTGGCGCTGATGACCTTTGGCATCGCGTTTTTTGCGCGGCCAGTGGGGGCTGTGGCGTTCGGCCATTTCGGAGACCGGATCGGACGCAAATCGACACTGGTGGCCTCGCTGCTGCTGATGGGCATCTCGACATTCCTCGTGGCGTTCCTGCCCGGCTATGCGGTCGCGGGCTGGGTCGCGCCGGCGCTCTTGTGCCTGCTGCGGTTCGGTCAGGGCTTCGGCCTTGGCGGCGAGTGGGGCGGGGCTTCGCTGCTCGCGGTGGAAAATGCACCAAAGGGCATGGAGGCCCGTTTCGGCATTGCTGCGCCGCTGGGGGCGCCGCTGGGGTTCCTGTTTGCCAACGGGCTGTTCCTGATTCTGGGGCT
>JAIXYF010000451.1 GCA_027490345.1 Novosphingobium sp. | reverse complement strand
GGCATGGTGATTGGTGAGAACGCTAAGCCTGACGATCTCGAAGTCAACCCGATGAAATCGAAGCAGCTGACGAACTTCCGTTCGACCGGCAAGGACGACGCCATCCGCCTGACCCCGCCGAAGATCATGACGTTGGAACAGGCCATCGCCTATATCGACGATGATGAAATGGTCGAAGTGACGCCGAAGTCGATCCGCCTGCGCAAGGCCCTGCTCGATCCGCACGAGCGCAAGAAGGCCGGGCGCAAGAAGGAAGCGGCCTGAGGGTTGGTTTCCTGATGGAACAGAAAAGGGCGGCCTTTGCGGGCCGCCCTTTTTGTTTTGGCGCCGAGGGCTCGCATTCTCTCAGGGCACTCCGCCGCCGCCCAGGAACTGCGCGACCTTAGGCGGGAGGCCGTTGGTGAGAACAGAATTCATGCAGTCTTGTGTTTCCACAGTCACCTTCTCGACATCGGCGGGAGAGGCATTTTGACCGTTGGTTGCAACGTAGGTTACACCGGACTTTCTGAAAACATCGATGTACCCTTTGGGCGCACCGCAAGTTGTCTCGATCTGATTGGCATAGCTCTGTAGTGACTGTCCGGCGCGATAACTGGCATGGACCAGATCCGGCCGGTTGCGCTCCAGCCAGTCTTTGGCCGCTTCCTGCAAGTGCCTGCCAGTCGCTGCGTCGAAGGCGGCGTGGTATTCCTGTTCTGAAGCCCATGACGCCGTGCGAAGGCCATAATCCGATCGGGTCATGATCTCCGCGACGCATTCCAATCCCCGGCGATCCATCTTGGGATGATCGCGCAGAAAGATGTGGCGTTCGGATTCTGGTTCCTCGACCAATGCAACCTTTGAGAGGTCCATGCCGCACGCCTTGAGCTTGGCCAGCAATGGCTTCCCTTGCCTCGCCTGCGGCTGCGAGTCACCGCGGCAGCCAGCGCAGACTGTCAGCGCGAAGGCAGCGGCTGCGAGGAGGACGCGGCGCGGTTTCATGTGGCGAGGATAGACGACCAACGACGGCCCGCAACCGGAACTGCGTCGTTCGCGGTATCAAGCCGCGCTGTTGGTCAGAAACAGCCGAACCCCGGGTCAAGCCCGAGGTGACGAGAGTGGGTTGCAGGAAGGATTTGGGTGGCCCGACCATGGACCTCGCCGCGCCGGGATGACATAGCTTGCGCCGAAACAAGACCGGAGAGCAAGACCCATGCCGATTTCCCTTTATGATGCCGTTGTGCCTTCCAACTTGCAGATCCTGCGCGCGGTCGATGCGTTGCTGGACAAGGCGGCGGCGTTTTGCGCCGAGCATGGCCGCGCGGAAAGCGATCTGATCGATGCGCGGCTTGCGCCCGATATGCTGCCGTTTGGCTATCAGGTGAAGAGCTGTGTCGCGCATTCGACTGGCGGCGTTGCCGGGGTCAGGGCCGGACAGTTTGGCCCCGATCTCACGCCGTGGCCAACCGATTTTGCAGGCCTGCACGCCGCCATTCAGGGCGCGATTGCCGAGCTTTCCGCGATTGATGCGGCGGAGTTCGAGGCGCTGGCGGAAAATGACACGTTGTTTGCGTTTGGCGAGATGAAACTGCCGTTCACGGGCACGAACTTCCTGCTCTCGTTCTCGCAGCCCAACTTCTATTTCCACGCCACGACCGCCTATGCGATCCTGCGGGCTGAGGGCGTGAAGGTGGGCAAGGGTGACTTCATGGGCCGGCCCCGCATCAAGCGGTGAATTTCGCGGCTCGGATTCAGATGAGAGGGCGGCCTTTGCGGGCCGCCCTTTTCTTTTTGGCCGCGAGGCAGCGGGCCTCCGGGTCAAGCCCGGGGTGACGGCAGGACGGGCGTTCATATAAACCAACCCCAACCTGAACAAATCCTGCAATCCCCGTGCCGCAGCCGTTCAGCCACGCGGCTCTAAACCAGTCTTCGAAGGCAGCGAATCGGGATCGGGATGGACCGGTCTGCTTCGCGGCCGGTGGAGACAGGCGATGATCACTTTTGCGAAAAAGGCCGTGCTGGCCCTTGCCCTTGGAGCCTCGGCGCTGGCAACGGCCACGCCTGCGATGGCCGGTCCCTATGGCGGCTGGCGCCACGGCGGCCGGGGTGGCGACCGCGCCGGGGCGGCGATTGCGGCCGGGATCATCGGGCTGGCGCTTGGCGCGATCATCGTTTCGGCAAGCAACAACAACCGTAACCGCGATCCCTATGACCGGCGCTATGATCCGCGCAATGATCCCCGGCGTGATCCCCGGGCACAGGGCCAGTGGCAGGGTCAGTATCAGGGTCAGGTGCAGAACCCCTATCGCGGGCAGCCGACCTGGCAGGGGGCGCAGAACGGCGATCCTTATGACCAGCGCTATCAGGGCGGGCAGCCGGGCTATTCGCGCGATGGCTATCCGCAGAGCAGCGACGGCTATTACGACCGGCGCGGCTATCGCGATCCGGAAGCCTATGAGGGCCAATATCAGGACGACAACCGCGGCAACTGATCGCAGCTTCGGGGCGGAGCGGCGCATGGCCGCCGCCGCTTCAGAAACGGTTCAGCGCCGGTTTGATGCAACGTGACATGCAGCGCGCGACCGGAAGAACGGCGCCAGAGGAGAAGGACCAGACCCATGAAAAAGATCGGACTTGTGGCCGCCGTGCTTGCCGCTGGCAGCCTTGCTTTTGCCGCCCCGGCGCAGGCGCATGGCAATGATGCTGCCGTGGCGATTGGCGCGGGCGTGGTGGGCCTGGCCATCGGCGCGGCCATCGCATCGGACAACAACCGCCGCGATGTCTATGTGAACTATGGCGACTATGGCTATTACCCGCCGGTTCGCGGCGGCTATTATGCGCCGCCGCCGCCGGTCTACCGCGCCTATCCGGTGCACCCCGGCTGGCGCGGCTATGAGAACGGCTACGAGCGCTATGACCGCTATCGCCGCTACCGCGCGCAGCAGCGCGGCGATTATCGCGGGCTGCGCGGCTGGTAAGCCGGGTGCTGAACCAGAGCATGGCCCCCCTCGCCAAGCACGGCGGGGGGGGCTATGGGCCATCCCTTATGGCTGACAGCAAAGTGACCGAAGCAGGCCCGGCGGCGACCGGCGCGGATGCGCTGCCCCTGAAGGGCCTGCGCGTGGCGCTGCTGAGCGGCAACTACAACTATGTGCGCGATGGGGCGAATCAGGCGCTGAACCGGCTGGTGGGCTATCTCCAGCGGCAGGGCGCGCAAGTCCACGTCTATGCGCCCAAAGTGCGCAAGCCCGCGTTCGCTTCGATGGGCAAGCTGATCGGCCTGCCCTCCGTTCCGGTTCCGGGGCGCGCGGAATATCGCATTCCCATGATGCTGGGCGCCAGGGCGCGCGCTGATCTGAAGGCGTTTGCGCCCAATGTCGTGCACGTCTCCTCGCCCGATCCGGCGGCGCACCGCGCGGTGAGCTGGGCGAGGGCGCGGGGGCTGCCGGTGCTGGCCAGCGTCCACACCCGCTTCGATACCTATCCGCGCTACTATAATCTGGCCTGGGTGGAGCCTTTGCTCACCGCGATGCTGCGCCGGTTCTATCGCCGCTGCGATGCGCTGGTGGCGCCTTCGGAATCAATGGCGCAAGTGCTGCGCGAAGAGCGCATGAGCTATGACATCTCGCTGTGGTCACGCGGGGTGGACCGCACGATCTTCAATCCCGGCCGCCGCGATCAGGAATGGCGGCGCAGCCTGGGCATCGCCGATGATGAAGTCGTGATCGGCTTTCTGGGCCGGCTGGTGATGGAAAAGGGGCTCGACGTGTTTTCGGACACGATCGACGAACTGGTGCGCAAATCGGCAGGCAGCGCGGTGCGCCACCGGGTGATGGTGGTGGGCGAAGGCCCGGCGCGCGCGTGGTTCGAGGCGCGGCTGCCGGGCGCGGTGTTCACCGGCTTTCAGGGCGGCAAGGATCTGGGCCGCGCGGTGGCGGCGATGGACGTATTGTTCAACCCCTCTGTCACCGAAACCTTCGGCAACGTGACGCTGGAGGCGATGGCTTGCGGCGTGCCAGTGGTTGCCGCCGCCGCGACGGGGAGCCAGAGCCTTGTTTCCGATGGCATTTCGGGCCGTCTGATCGCGCCCGGCGCGCTACACCAGTTTGCCGAGGCGCTGCGCGCCTATGTCGCGGATGCCGATTTGCGCGCCGCCCACGGCGCAGCCGGTGAGCGGCGCAGCCACGATTTCAGCTGGGACGCGATCAATCAGGCCGTGGCCGATACGTATATGCGGCTGATCCGGCAGAAGCAGGCGCTGCAGCAGCGCTGAGGGCCCCCCAGCCCCCAGCCCCCAGCCCCCCAAGACCGCTTCAGAACACGAAATCATCCACGGTGAGCGCGGCTTTGCTGACCCCTTCGAGGATCAGGCCGTGCCCGGCGGCAAAGGTGATCACCGTATCGGCGCCTTGCTGCACGGCCGCTGCCATCACCTGATCGAACGTGGCGAAGAACGGCCCCATATCGACCATGACCACGCGGTCTTCGGGGCCGCCGGTGGTGAAATCGCGGATGCGGTCCATGCCGCTGCCCTGCGCGGCGGTGAAGGCATCATCGCCGCTGCCGCCGATCAGCACGTCGTCTCCGCCCGCGCCATCGATGAAATCGCCGCCTGCGCCGCCCCGGATCACGTTGACCGAGCCATCGCCATAAAGCGCATCGCTGACGAGGCCGCCGGTCAGGTTCTCAAACCCGGTAAAGGTATCGCCTGCGGCATCTTCGCCGAAAGTCTGCCCCGTGGCGAGATTGACGAAAACATACGTGCGCGAAGAGCCGTAGCTCAGCGTATCGACACCGGCATCGCCCTCCATGGCATCGGCCCCGGCGCCGCCGATCAGCACATCGTGGCCCGCGCCGCCGATCAACCGGTCAGCCCCGCCCGCGCCGTGAAGCTGGCGGCCGGAATCGTCGGCGATCAGCGTATCATCATGGGCAGAACCATTGACTCGTTCGAAGCCTCCAAAGACATCGCCCGCCGCATCGCCGCCGCTGGCCGTGCCATCAGCCAGGCTGATCGTGACGCCTGCGGCCGAGCCTGCATAATCGAGCGTATCGACGCCGCTGCCGCCATCGAGCCGGTCTGCCCCCGCGCCGCCGCGCACCAAATCGGCCCCGCTGCCCGCGTGGATCACGTCGGCCCCGCCGCCGCCCAGCAGCATGTTGGCGGCAGAACTGCCGGTGATGCGATCCCCCCGTGCGCTGCCCTCGATCCGGGTGATGCCCGAAAGCACATCGCCGGTGGCATCGCCGCCGCTCGCGCTCTGGCGGAAGAGATTGATCGTGACCGGGCCGGATGAGCCGGCATAGCTTGCGCCATCATCGCCATCGCCGACGAGCTGATCGCCATCCGCGCCGCCGATCAGCCAATCGGTCCCGCCGCCACCGACGAGGATATCGCTGCCTGCGCCGCCTGCCAGACGATTGGCGCCGCCATCGCCGGTAAGGCTATCGGCAAACCGGCTGCCGTAAAGGTTCTCGATGCCCGAGAACGTATCGCCCGCCGCCTCTCCAGTTCCAGCGACCACACCGCCCAGATCGGCAGAAACCGGCCCCAGCGCGCTGGCATAGCTGGCCGTATCGACGCCCGAGCCGCCGATCAGCGTGTCTGCTCCGCCGCCGCCTTCGAGCTGATCGTTGCCTTCGCCGCCCTGCAGGGTATCGGCGCCTTCACGCCCATAGAGCCGATCGATCCCGGCACCGCCGGTGAGGACGTTGGCCTGTGCATTGCCCCAGCCCGAAAACACGCCGCCCAGCGAGAGATTGGCAAGGTTTTCAACGTGATCGGCCAACGTGAAACGCGCCAGGCCCGAGACGCGGACTTCATCGGTGCCGCCGTCTTCCGCCTCTTCCAGCTGGTCCCTGCGCGAATCGACGAGATAGACATCATCGCCCGCGCCGCCGATCATGGTGTCATCGCCCTGCCCGCCATCCAGCCGGTCATCGCCTTCGCCGCCGAGCAGACGGTCTGTGCCTTCATAGCCCAGCAGCGTATCATCACCGCCATCGCCATCGATCAGATTGGCGCCGTTGTTGCCATAGATCGCATTGGCCAGGCCATTGCCGATGCCGGTGCTGGCCGCCCGATCATGCAGGATGAGATCTTCCAGATCATCCGACAGCGTGTAACTCACCGCCGAAAACACCAGATCAAGGCCCTCATCCTCGGCCTCGGTGATGCTGTCGTCAGCAGAATCAACATAATAGGTATCATCGCCCGCGCCGCCGACCATGGCATCGCCCCCGGCACCGCCATCGAGCAGATCCTTGCCGCCGCCGCCCACGAGGCGGTCGCTGCCGCCGCCGCCATCGAGCAGATCGCCCCCCGCAGCGCCGCTGAGCGCATCATCGCCCGCGCCGCCGATCAGCACGCTATCGCCATCATCGGGCGAGGCGGAGAGCGTGACAGCGACCTTGGCGAGCCCGGCATTGCGGATGCGCAGGCCAGCGAAAGCGGACGCGCCGCTGAACCAGTTGCTGGCGGTGAAGCCGAGCAGCGCATCGGACGGCGTATCGCCCTCGGGAAAGCCGAGGCTGAAGGAACCGGAACCGGAATCCCAGCCCGGGCCGGATGTGCCCGTGCCGCTGCCGGAGACCGTGTCGGAATAGGAAAAGCTCCAGTCGGTCGCGTAGAACGCTTCGCCGGTTTCGGGATCATCATAGCCGGGCACGTAGTAATCGGCGCCGATATCGAAGGTGCCGGTTTCGCGATCAATCCGGTAGCTGAAGCTGACGTTGCCTGGCATGATCCGCTCTCCGCCGAAGATTATAAGTATTACTGCGGATGGGGTCTCATGAAAATCGCGTGCTGGCCAGAGGATGGCGGGCCCCGCAGCGCGATTGCGGCGGCGCCTGCGGCAAAAGGAGTGCGCGGCGCGGCGGGGGGAGTGCGCGGCGCGGGAGGCTGCCTAAGTCAGAATGCGCTTGGCGGCCATGCTGCGCGCATAAATGAGCAAAAACACGAGCGCAGACCACACGGTGAGCACGAGTCCCACCGGCGCCTCCATCGGCGGATGGAGCCAGAACGCCTGCGTCAGCTGGCTGACGGCGAGCCCCACGAGCGAGAGCGCAAAGGCCAGCACCGCGCGGCGCGAACGGGCCAGCAGCAGCAGCGAACCGACGAGCGAGGCCCACACGCCCAGCGCCCAGAACGCGGTGAGCCACACCGGAAGCTGCGCCATATAGGCGACGTCTGCCGCGCCCATGCCCATTTCGGCAAAGTAGCGGGCGGGGGAAAGCTGCGACATGAGATAATCGTAGCAGCCGAACAGATTCCACACCAGACTGAGCCCGGCGATGGGCCAGAAGTGGCGCGGTACTGGCATTGCAGCGTGCGTTGCAGCGTTCGGGCCCATACGGGGCGTCCCTCTCCAGCCTGACCGCGAGGGTACGCCGGAGAGGGCGGGTTGGCAATCAATCTGCCAGATCAGTCCAGACCCAGGCCAGCGCTTCGCGGAAGGCGAAGCGGTCGATGTGGCGCTCCACCGCCCCTTTCAGGCCGTCTCGCTGGCCCGCCTCGCTGGCCGCGATGTGGCATTCGAACGTATCGGGGTGCGCGGTGAACGTGACCAGCGCATCCCCCGCCCACGCCGCGCCGCGCGCATCGCGTGGGAACGTGACGGTGCCCTGCTGCGCATCGAACGTGACGGCGAGGTTGTGTTCCCAATGCTTGCACACCTGCTGAAGGTATTTGCTGGCGTGCTGGGTGGCGATTTTGGCTACAGTTTGGCTCATGGGGCTGCTCATTGTTTTGCTCCGAGGCGTTCGATCTTGCGGGCCGCATCATCGAGAATGTCGGCGATCTGGAGGGCAGCGGCTTCATCGATGCCGCTGCCGGCCTTGTGGCGCAGCGCCAGCTTGAGATTGGCCATGGCGCGGCGCAAGGGCGGGCTGCCGCTGCGGCCTTCGGCTTCCTGCCGGGCCTTGCCAAAATCGCCAAGCCGGGTGACCACGGCCTTGGCCGCATCAAGCCGCAGGGCAAGCTCCGCGCGTCCGGCCTCCGTCATCGTGAAGGCCTTGCGGGCGCCTTCACCGGGCACTTCTGCAATCATGCCTTCATCGACCAGCAGCGCCAGCGTAGGATAGACCACGCCGGGGCTGGGCGCATAGGCACCGGCGGCCAGTTCCTCGATCGCCTTGATCAGTTCGTAGCCGTGGCGGTCCTGCTCATCGAGCAGCAGCAGGAGCAGCAGGCGCAGTTCGCCGGGGGCGAACATGCGGCCGCCGCGCCCGCCGCCGTGGCGGCCATGGCGACCGTGACGGTTGCCCGAGCCGTCGTCATCCCAATCGTCGCCGCCCCAGCTGCCGAAGCCGCCAAAACCTCTGGCCATCATCTTGAGGCCGAGGTGGCGCATATGGCCCTGATGGCCGTGTCTGTCGAATCGCATTGCATATCCTTGATGCTTCATGATGGCTCTAAGATATATCTTTTAGCACTCTTGGCAAGAGGGATGGCGAGACGTTCCGATAGCGCGGCCGGAAGAAGCCGAACCCCGGATCAAGTCCGGGGTGACGGGTGTGTTTCGCGGGAAGGACCGAGTGTGGGCTTTCGGTGGTGGCTGTCAGGCGCAAAGGCCTGCGGGTGGGGGTGACGGCCTGTGGGGGTGACGGGGATGGTCTGCGTTGGTATCGCCGGGGTTCGATGTCCGATCTCTTCGCGCCCTCCCCTGCCGAAACACCCCGCGAGTCCGTCGGCCATGATGCGCCGCTGGCCGAGCGGCTGCGTCCCGCGAACCTCGGCGAAGTCGTCGGGCAGGATCACCTGACTGGGCCGGACGGAGCGATCGGGCGGATGGTGGCGGCGGGCAAGCTTTCCTCGATCGTGCTGTGGGGCCCGCCGGGCACGGGCAAGACGACCATCGCGCGCCTCCTCGCCGATGCGGTAGGCCTGCGCTATGTGGCGATCAGCGCCGTGTTTTCAGGCGTGGCCGACCTCAAGAAAGCCTTCGCCGAGGCCGAGGCCATGGCTCAGATCGGGCGCAAGACGCTGCTGTTCGTGGACGAGATCCACCGCTTCAACCGCGCGCAGCAGGACGGATTTTTGCCGTTTGTGGAAAAAGGC
The DNA here is from genome assembly GCA_027490345.1 of Novosphingobium sp. Classification (GTDB taxonomy): domain Bacteria; phylum Pseudomonadota; class Alphaproteobacteria; order Sphingomonadales; family Sphingomonadaceae; genus Novosphingobium. The sequence continues at coordinate 3,637 of JAIXYF010000451.1, read as the reverse complement.
ACCGTCACGCTGGTGGGCGCGACGACCGAGAACCCAAGCTTTGCGCTGAACGCGGCGCTGCTGAGCCGGGCGCAAGTGCTGATCCTGCACCGGCTGGACGCCGATGCGCTGGGATCGCTGCTGGCGCGGGCGGAGGAGCTGACCGGCCTGCGCCTCCCCCTCACGCCCCCTGCGCGCGAGGCGCTGATTGCATCTGCCGATGGCGACGGGCGATTTCTGCTGGGACAGGCTGAAACGCTGTTTGACGTGTCCTTGCCCGCGCCCTTGGGGCCGGAGGAGCTGGCGAAGTTTCTGATGCGGCGCGTGGCGGTCTATGACAAGGACCGCGACGGGCATTACAATCTGATCTCCGCGCTGCACAAAGCCTTGCGCGGATCGGACCCGCAAGCCGCGCTTTACTATATGGCGCGGATGCTGACGGCAGGCGAAGAACCGCTCTATGTGCTGCGGCGGCTGGTGCGCTTTGCCAGCGAGGATATCGGTCTGGCAGATCCGCAGGCGCTGGTGCAGTGCCTTGCGGCCAAGGACGCCTATCAGTTCCTCGGCTCGCCAGAAGGGGAACTGGCCATCGTGCAGGCCTGCCTCTATCTGGCCACCGCGCCCAAATCGAACGCGGCTTATGCGGCGCAAAAGGCCGCTTTCGCCAGCGCGCGGGAAACCGGTTCGCTGCCGCCCCCGCCACATATCCTGAATGCGCCGACCAAGCTGATGAAGGACATCGGCTACGGCGCAGGCTATGCCTATGACCACGAGGCCGAAGACGGCTTTTCCGGTGCCGACTATTGGCCCGAAGGGATGCGGTCCCAGCAATTCTACAAGCCGGTGGAGCGCGGGTTTGAGCGCGAGATCGTGAAGCGGCTGGAATGGTGGGACAAGAAGCGGCGCGAGCGGCGAGGGGAATGAGACCGGATCGTTTCCGGCATTTCGCCGCCATTGATTGGTCGGGCGCCGCCGGAGAGCGGCACCGGGGGATTGCGGTGGCGATCTGCAGCGAGGGCGAGGCTGCGCCGGAACTGGTGCGGCCGGGGCATCGCTGGTCGCGCGGCGAGGTGCTGGCGTGGCTGCGCGAGGATCTGCCGCCGGACACTCTGGTGGGGATGGATCTTGGCATCAGCCTGGCCTTTGCCGACCGGGGCGCGTTCTTTCCCGGCTGGGCGGCGAGCCCTGCGGATGCCAAGGGCTTGTGGGCCCTGATCGATGCAGTGTGCGAGCACGAGCCGCACTTCTCGGTCGGCGCGTTTGTCGATCACCCTGACGCTTCCGCTTTTTTCCGGCGGCATGGCGGGCGCGAGGGCGCGCTGTTCGGGGGCGGACGCGGGCGTTTGCGCGTGACCGAGCTGGCGCAGCAGACCATGGGCTGCTCGCCTTATTCGAACTTCAATCTGGTGGGCGCGGCGCAAGTGGGCAAGTCCAGCCTTTCAGGGATGCGGGTGCTGCACCGGCTTGGCGGACGCTTGCCGGTCTGGCCGATCGATCCGCTGCCGGAAGCGGGATCAGTGGCCTGCGAGATCTACACGACGATTGCGGCGATGGCGGCAGGGCGGAGCGCGGGCCGTTCGAAAATCAGGGACTGGGCCGAACTGGACGAAGCCCTCGCGCGGCTTGGCAGCGCGGGTCTTGGCATCACCGGCCCCGTCGACGACCATACGAGCGACGCGCTGATCACCGCCGCATGGCTGCGCCGCGCGGCCCACGATCCGGCACTGTGGGCGCCTGCGGGCCTGACCCCGCATATTGCCCAAACCGAGGGCTGGACCTTCGGGGCCACCTGACGCTATGGGCATTTCGGCGCCGGCTTAGCTCAGTTGGTAGAGCACCTGATTTGTAATCAGGGGGCCACGGGTTCGAATCCTGTAGCCGGCACCATATTCCCGCGGGCGCGAAGGCAGGTGCCATGATCATCGCCAATATCGCCGACTTTCGGGAAGCCGCGCGCCGCCGCCTGCCCCGCTTCCTGTTCGAATACATCGATGGCGGGTCTTACAACGAGACGACCTTGCGGCGGAATGTGGACGATCTGGCCGGAATCGCGCTGCGCCAGCGGGTGCTGCGCGATGTTTCGCAGATTGATCTTTCCACCGAACTTTTTGGCGCAAAACAGGCCATGCCGGTCGCGCTTGCGCCCATCGGCCTTGCCGGGCTGAACGCGCGGCGCGGCGAAACCCAGGCTGTGCGCGCGGCGGAGAAGGCCGGCGTGCCGTTCACGCTCTCGACCGTTTCGGCCTGTCCTTTGAGCGAAGTGGCGGCGGCGGCAAGCCAGCCGTTCTGGTTCCAGCTCTACATGATCCGCGACCGGGGCTACTTGCGCGAATTGCTGGCGCAGGCGGTGGCGGCACAGTGCTCAGCGTTGGTGTTCACGGTCGATATGCCGGTGCCGGGAAGCCGCTACCGCGATGTGCGCAGCGGCGTGACGGGCGCGCCGGGCCTGAAGGGTGACATTTGGCGGACCGCGCAAGCGCTGTTGCGGCCCGGCTGGGCGTGGGATGTGGGGCTCTGGGGCCGTCCGCACCACCTTGGCAATATTGCCCCCGCGATGAACGGACAGACCGGGCTCAACGACTTCTTCGCATGGATGCGCGACAATTTCGATTCCGCGATCACCTGGCGCGATCTGGACTTTATCCGCAGCGAATGGCGCGGGCCGCTGATCCTCAAGGGCATTCTCGATCCCGAAGACGCGAAGGAAGCCGCTGCGCTGGGCGCGGATGGCCTGATCGTGTCCAACCACGGCGGGCGGCAGCTGGACGGCGTGCTTTCCACCACCCGCGCGCTGCCGCCGATTGCCGATGCGGTGGGCGATCGGCTGACCGTGCTGGCCGATGGCGGCGTGCGTTCGGGGCTTGATGTGGTGCGGATGCTGGCGCTGGGCGCGAAGGGCGTGCTGCTCGGCCGCGCCTGGGCCTTTGCACTGGCGGCAGGCGGCGAGGCGGGCGTGAGCAAGATGCTGCGCCTGATCGAGGCGGAAATGCGCGTGGCCATGGCGCTGACGGGGGTGACGCGGATCGATCAGATCGGGCGCGACAATCTGGCCGGCTTCAATCCGGCGTCAGCACCATCTTGAGCGCCCCACCCTCCCTTGCCTCGAACAACCGGTAGGCCTCCGCGCCCGCGCTCAGCGGCATCCGGTGGGTGATCGTGCGTTCGGGCTTCAGGCGGCCCGACTGGACGAGCGGGAACAGCGCGGGCAGTTCCTCGGGCACCGAGCACGTACCGATGCGGAAGGTGAGGCCAGCGGCGAAGGCGCGTTCCAGCGGAAAGGCGTAGCGGCGCGATTGCTGGACGCCGATGACCGAGACGGTGCCGCGCGGCCGCACCAGCCGCAGCGCGAAATCGACCGTGGCGTCGCTGCCGACGACTTCGATGATGCAATCGAGCTTGCGGCCCGTGGTGTCGGCCTTGATCCGTTCCAGCGCTTCGTCCGGGTGGAGGGTGATTGCGCCCGATGCTTCCGCCACCGTGCGGCGTTCGGGGATCGGGTCGATCGCGTAGACCACGTGCGCGCCCATCACATAGGCGCTTTCCACTGCCATCAGGCCGATGGGGCCGAGACCGATCACTGCGACCGAACTGCCGGGGCGGATATCGGCCTGCCGCGCGCCGAACCATGCGGTGGCGAGCGCGTCGGTCATCATCAGCG
>JAIXYF010000348.1 GCA_027490345.1 Novosphingobium sp. | reverse complement strand
AGTGGCAGTGGCAGTGGCAGTGGCGGGGGCGGCGAAGGCCCTGACATCGACGAGCGCGGCGGCAGCGGCGAAACACTGGCCGAACATCTCCATGCCCAGATCGGCGCAGTCTCATCCGATCCGGTGCTGCTGTTTGCCGCGCGCTGGCTGATCGATCAGATCGATGAGGCGGGCTATCTTACGTCCTCGCTCGAAGAAGCGGGCGGGGCGCTGGGCCTGCCGCAAGGCGCGATGCAGGCTGCTCTCGGCCTTGTGCAATCGCTCGATCCCACCGGTGTTGGCGCGCGCAATCTGGGCGAATGCATCGCGCTGCAGGCGCGCGAGGCGGATCGCTATGATCCGTGCATGGCGCGCCTGATCGATAATCTCGATCTCCTGGCGCGCGGCGAGATCGCGCGGCTCAAGCGATTGTGCCAGGTCGACGACGAGGACTTTGCCGATATGCTGCGCGAACTGCGCGGCTATGATCCCAAGCCGGGCCTGCGCTTTGGCAGCGGCCCGGCCCAAGCCGTGGTGCCCGATATCCTGGTGCAGGCGGTGACGGGCGAAGACGGGGTCCCCGGCTGGGACATCGCGCTCAATCCCGCCACGCTACCGCGCCTCGTGGTCAACCGGCGCTATTATGTGGAGATGCGCGGCGCTTGCGTGGCGAAGGACGCCAAGGCCTGGCTGGGTGAGCGGATGGCCGATGCCAACTGGCTGCTGAAGGCGCTCGACCAGCGGCAGAAGACGATCCTGAAGGTCTCGGCGGAAATCGTGAAGCAGCAGGAGGGCTTCTTCCGACTGGGCGTGGCGCACCTCAAGCCGCTGACCTTGCGCACGGTGGCCGAGGCGATTTCGATGCACGAATCGACCGTGAGCCGGGTTACCTCGAACAAATACCTGCACTGCGCGCGCGGCACGTTCGAGCTGAAGTATTTCTTCACCTCCGGTGTGGCTTCGGCGGACGGCGAAGGCGCGGTGTCTGCCGAATCGGTCAAGGCCGCGATCCGCCAGCTGATCGATGCCGAAGACCCCAAGGCCGTGCTTTCGGACGATACGCTGGTCGATCTGCTCAAGGCGCGCGGCTTTGATCTGGCCCGGCGCACGGTGGCAAAATACCGCGAGGCGATTGGCCTTGGCAGTTCGGTGCAGCGGCGGCGCCAGAAGGCGCTGGCGGGGGTGCGGTAGAACCCCTTAACTAGGCCGTTCGGCCAGCATGTGCTGGATCATGCCCTGAAGCTTCGCGTCATAGCGCGCCAGCACGGTGTGATCTTCCGCCGTTTGCCAATGCGTGACGAGTTCGCGCCCGTTCCACCAGTGCAGCGCATAGGCGGGTGGATCAGCCACAATCAGCGGGCGCTGATCGGGGTGATCAGGGTCAATCGGCCTGAGATCAAGCGCGACTTGCGGCGCGGTCGAGGGGCAAGTGGCGACGACGAGGTCTTCCCAATGCGTGGTTACCGCGCGGTGGATGTGGCCACAAATCAGGCCAATCACGTTGCTGCGCCCACGCAGGCATTCCGCCAGCCGCAGGGTCCACGGTTCTGCGGGATCGGTGTTCATCCAGGCAATGCCCACCTCGATCGGCGGGTGGTGCTGCACGATCAGCGTTCTGACGTGCGGCTGGGCATCGAGCTGCGCGTTGAGCCACGCCGCCCGCGCTTCGCAGAAGGCACCGCCATGGCGGCCTTCCTCCAGCGTATCAAGCACGAGGATGCGCATCGCAGCGGTTTCGATAGCGTATTGCAGGAAGCCGCCATCGAACGTCGCTTCGGGAAAGACCGCCGCAAAATTGGCGCGTTCGTCGTGATTGCCCAGCGCATAATAGACCGGGAATGGCAGGCCGGAGAGCGCCTCGCCCAGCCGTTCGTAGCTGGCGCGGTCACCCCGGTCGATGAGATCGCCGGTGGCCAGCAGCAGATCCGGGCACGGCACCATGGCCGCGAGTTCCGCCACGACACGATCGAGCCGCTGGCGATTGAATTCGCCCGGGCTGTCAGGCTCGAAGCCCAGGTGAATATCAGTGATCTGCGCGATCAGCATTCAGCGGTTCCCAAGCTTTCCGGCATTATCGCGCAGTCGGCGGATGGCGCGGCCATGATCGGCCAGTGTCCCATACTGCGGTCAGCAGTCCGGGGCCTTTACGCTTGTCGGCCGGCTTCCACGGTGCGCCGTTGTCCATGTGATACTCGTGACACATTGCGCAGCCTGATGCGACCGGTTCCTTGACATGCGCGCTTGCCAGCTTCGCGCCGCCTTCGCCAACATGGCATGAACGGCACCCTCCCGCGCCGTCGATCCCCGGCACCAACACGGCGTCGGCATCGTTTGAGGTGGCCGCTTTCACGTGGCAGGAAGCGCAATCCGACTTGCGGTGATCCTTATGGTCGAACCAGCCCTTGTTGTAGTAGCGCCCGTTCTGCGCCACGGGCTGAAGGCTGAAGCCGCCCGTTGCCGCACTGCCGCCGCGCGTGACAGCGTGGCAATCATAGCACATGCCGCCCTTGCTAAAGACGGCCGCCACCGCCTGATCGGCCTTCACCGGATAGAAACGGACCGCGCGGGCATAGTCTGCTGCCGTGGACTGCTGCGCCGCAGCACCCGGAATCCGCCGTGCCATGCCCGAAAGGCTGGCCGGGCGCGGCGGCACGCTGCCCCGGTATGCGGCGCGCAGATCGGCCACGACTTGTTCCGGCTGGCCATGGCGCAGCGTGCGGAAGGTGCCGCCGATCTGGTCGAATGTCAGTGAATGGCAGCTTTGGCAGGCCTGCTCCATCTCAACCGGCTTGAACCGCGCGCCGCCGCTATCGGTCTGGTGGCAATCCTTGCAGCCCAATCCATCTCTGGGGCCTGCATCGTTTGCGGCAAATTCGCCGGGGCGGCGGCGCACCATCTGCGCAATACCGTTGGTCTTCGAAAGGTGCTGGGCGTGGGTAAACTTGAGGCCGGTGTTTTCCTTGAGGCCATTGTTCCACACGGCGCGTTGCAGCACGGGCTTGCCGTCCGCCGCCACTCCGGAAACCAGCATGGGCCGGAATTGGGGGTGGGCCGTTCCGAAATCGGCGGCGTCGGCGATCTTCGTGTCGGACAAGCGCGTTTTCAGCCCATCGTGGCAATCGGTGCAGAATTGCTGCCGGGTGGCGGGCATAGCACCTGCCCCCTCATGCTCGGTGTGACATTCGACACACCGACCGGCGGGCCGGTTGAACGCATTGGCTACGGCGCGCTGGAATCCGGCGAATCCTGCCGGCTCGCCGCGCGCCTTCATCAGCCGCGCGCCATCGGCGATGTGCTGATGCGCGTCGTCCTCGTGGCAGGTCATGCAGGCATTATCGCGCACCGCCACGAACGGCTGGACATGGCAGGCTTGGCAATCGTTATCGAGATTCTTGTGCGCTAGGCTGAGCTTGCCCGAGGACCACGCCGTGTCCCCGTGGATTCCCGCTGGGCGCCGCGCATCCTTCTGCAGCGCAAGCGGCGCGTAAGTCGCCCACGACCAGATCGGCACCGCCAAAAATGCAATGAGCATCAGTGCGGCAAAGGCCCAGGCCGAAAGCCGCTTGCCTGGCAGCAGCTTCTGCAGGGTATAGGCGCTGCCGATATCGATGGCCTCGGCGCTTTCCGAGACGGCTTCCACCCGGCGCACAGTAAAGGTGGGCAGGCCGCTTTCGGCCTCGCGCGCCAAAGTGATGCGGTGGCCGCCAAAGCCCAGTTCGGCTCCAGCCGCAAGGTCCAGCTTCGCGCTGGTCGCCGAACGCCCGTTGACGATGAACGGCTGTTCGCCGATCGATTCAATCAGCAGCCGATCCGCTTCCAGAGCGCTGATGCGGGCATGGCGAGGATCGACAGCAAGGTCGGGCAAGTGAATGCCCGAGGATGCATCGCGGCCGATGACCAGCACATCGCTGTCTACCACCGAGCGGCGGACGATTTCCTCTCCGCTGGATTTGAGGGCGATCTGGCGGACGACAAAGCTCATGATGGCGCTCACCAGTAGAAGAAGACGCTGACGATATGCGCGGACAGCGCGGCGATCAGCGCGAAGGTCATGGGGACATGGACATAGAGCCAGGCTTGCAGCCAGCCCTTGAGCCTGAGGTGGCGCCTGAGGCGGGCCAACATGGCTTCCTTGCGGGTGAGCAGCGCGTCCACCTTGTCAAGCGGATCATCGGCAATGCGCGGCCGGTGCACCCGCAGCCGCCTCAGCTCGCCCGCCGCCTCACGCGTCGCATCGCCGGGGTATTTCCCCGTAAGGCGATTGATGATCGAGCCGGTAAAAGGATCCTGCTCCAGGCTGCGGCCGACCAGCGCGGCGCATTCGGAATCAAGCGGCTGTGCGGCATCGTGGAGCTGCCGATCCAGTGAACGCAGCGCCTCGACCATCTGCTTTTCGGTAATGGCGCCTTCCGCATCATAGCGGTTGGCCGAAAGCGCGCGCGGCAGGGTGGCATAGGCCGTCACGCCGAAGATGCCCGAGACGATCACGATCATCATCAAGGCCCAGGCCAGCGTATGCACGTTCCAGCCGAAGGCGAAGCCCGAATGGAGCGTGCCGATCACGATCAGCAGCACGCCCAGCCAGACATGGGCAGAGGTCCACGCCTTAAGGGACCAGCGCCCCGGCGTGATCGCGCGCTTGCGCATGCCTAGCATCGTCAGCCAAAGGATCAGCAGCGCGCCCACGGTGCCCAGCGTATAGCCCAGCCAGCTCGAGCCGAAGTGGTGCGGCGGCAGCGGCACGAAAATATAGAGCAGGATCAGCGCGGTAGCGAGCGCCGCCGACAGCTTGATCCATTTGCCGCCCCGGTGGACGAGAAAGCCTTCGTGCGTGGTCTGCCGTTCGCGTGTCGCGCCGGTGCGGCGGCGGGCAGGGACAGGGGGGGTGGACGCAGGCTTGGCAGCAGGTGCCGGTATTGTCGCCATGGCTCAGGCCCCTTCGTTTTCGAGGCGGGCGACAGTGAGAAACTCGTCGGGCGAGACGCGGATGGCGGCGCCTGTCGGGCAGGCGCGCACGCAGCTCGGCCCGCCGTCGATCCCGGCGCACATGTCGCACTTGATCGCCTTCTTGCGGTCGAGCTTGTCGTCCGCCACCGGATCGCCGGTGTATTTGGTGTTCTTCTTCGACCACTTGTAGGGCGGTTCGCCCGGTCCCGGCCCGCTGCCGAACAGCAGCCAGGAAAGCAGCGAAGGCTTCTTGGGCGGCACCTTGTCCATGCGGATCACGCCATAGGGACAATTGCGCTGGCAATTGCCGCAGCCGATGCAGGTGTCGTCGATGAACACCTCGCCGTCCGGCCCGCGGTGGATCGCGTTGGGCGGGCAATCGGCCATGCAGTGCGGATGCTCGCAGTGGCGGCAGGATGTCGGCACGTGGAGGTGCGCAAAGCTCTTGCCCGCCTCGCGGTCCAGCCGCGAAAGGCCGTCATGGCTGTCGGCGCAGGCCTTTTCGCAGTTGTCGCAGCCCACGCAGAGCCGCTCGTCGATCAGCAGCACGTCGGTCGCTTCGCCAAGGCCTTGCGAAACGAGGAACTTGGCCTGTTCCGAATAGAGATCGACGACGCCGGAGAACCCGTCCTTCTTCGATTCGACGAAGGCATTGGTCGCGCGGCGCGCTTCCATGTCCTTGCGCGCGCGGGCGAGCAGCGCGGGCTTGGCGGCCAGCACACGGCCAAAGGCCTCGCCGTCGATCTTGATAACCTCGCTCTTGATCGCCGCGCGCACGGTGGCGGTGCGCTGGCCGCCATCGATCAGCGCCATTTCGCCGACATAGGAGCCGGCCGGGAGATAGGAGAGGAATACCGGTTTCCCGCCGACGACTTTCTCCACGATCATCGAGCCGACGCGGATCACGTAGATGTCCTTGTCACCTTCGCCTTCGGTGATGATCGCATCCCCGGCGCGGACCGACATGATCTTCGCGGTATCGACCACTTCGCGCACATCGTCCGGCGTGAGGCCGGAGCCGAACATTTGCAGCAATTGCCGCTCGGTCGAAATCCGCTCGATCGCGCGGCGGGCGCTGGGCACCTGGCTTTGCAGCTTGAGCGCGGCGTTGCGGCTGATTTCGACGCAGATGCAATCGCTCGCCGCCACCACGGTCGCACCGCGCCGCCGCCCGGAAATGAGGCCAACTTCGCCGAAGATCGAGCCCTGCTGGATCGGCACGACCTTGCTCGGATCGTTTGCATCGATCCGCACATGCACCGCGCCCTCGGCAATCGCGAAGAGCGAGGAGCCGGGGTCAGCCTTCTCGAAGATCGTTTCGCTCGCTTTGTAAAACCGGGCATCGGAATCGAGCATGAACTCGCGCAGCTGCAGCGTCGTCATGCCGCTGAGGATGGCGATATTGGTGCGCAACAATTCCAGCCAGTCGTTCACGCTGCGCCTGCCGGGCAGGCTGGCGAACTTGGCCTCCAGCAATGGTTCGTCCGCCGGTTTCAGATCGGCGTTGCCGCTGATGAACTCGATGACATCGTAGCCCTGGTTCATGCAGTGCTTGATCAGAGGATAGCCCGCCAGCGCGCCGATCACGAAAATGCCGGGTGCGGTCGATTCGAACTGCGGCGAAAGCGTCGGGAAGGCGAGGCGGTCATTGCTCGCGAACTCTATCCCGCAGCCTT
>JAIXYF010000252.1 GCA_027490345.1 Novosphingobium sp. | reverse complement strand
GACTCAGGCCGTCATCACCGTGCCCGCCTACTTCAACGACGCGCAGCGCCAGGCGACCAAGGACGCCGGCCAGATTGCGGGCCTTGAAGTGCTGCGCATCATCAACGAGCCGACTGCGGCCGCGCTCGCCTATGGCCTCGACAAGCAGGACGGCAAGACCATCGCGGTTTACGACCTTGGCGGCGGCACGTTCGACATTTCCGTGCTGGAAATCGGCGACGGCGTGTTCGAGGTGAAGTCCACCAACGGCGATACGTTCCTGGGCGGTGAAGACTTCGACAACGTGCTCGTCGAGTACCTGGCCGACAAGTTCAAGGCGAAGGAGAACATGGACCTTCGCACCGATAAACTGGCGCTGCAGCGGCTGAAGGAAGCCTCGGAAAAAGCGAAGATCGAGCTTTCGAGCGCGCAGACCACCGAAATCAACCTGCCCTTCATCACCGCGCGCATGGAAGGCGGCAGCACCACCCCGCTGCATCTGGTGGAGACGGTGACGCGTTCGGATCTGGAAAAGCTCGTCTCGGGCCTGATCCAGCGCACGCTGGAGCCGTGCCGCAAGGCGATTGCCGATGCGGGCCTGACTGCGAAGGCTATCGACGGTGGCGTGCTGGTGGGCGGCATGACCCGCATGCCCCGCGTGCGCGAAATCGTGAAGGAGTTCTTCGGCAAGGAGCCGCACACCGGCGTGAACCCGGATGAAGTCGTCGCCATGGGCGCGGCGATCCAGGCGGGCGTGCTGCAGGGCGATGTCAAGGACGTGCTGCTGCTCGACGTGACCCCGCTTTCGCTGGGGATCGAGACGCTGGGCGGCATCATGACCAAGATGATCGACCGCAACACGACGATCCCGACCAAGAAGAGCCAGGTCTACTCGACCGCCGAGGACAACCAGCAGGCGGTGACGATCCGCGTGTTCCAGGGCGAGCGCGAGATGGCGCAGGACAACAAGCTGCTCGGCCAGTTCGACCTCGTCGGCATTCCGCCCGCGCGGCGCGGCGTGCCGCAGGTCGAGGTGACTTTCGACATCGACGCCAACGGCATCGTGAACGTGAGCGCCAAGGACAAGGGCACGGGCAAGGAGCAACAGATCCGCATCCAGGCCTCGGGTGGTCTTTCGGACGCAGACATCGACCAGATGGTGCGCGATGCCGAAAAGTTTGCCGAAGAGGACAAGAAGCGGCGCGAAAGCGCGGAAGCGCGCAACAACGCCGACAGCCTTGTTCACGCCACCGAACGCCAGCTTGAGGAAAACGGCGACAAGATCGACGCTTCGCTGAAGGCCGAGATCGAGGCCGCGATTGCCGAGACCAAGACCGCGATCGAAGGCGGCGATCCCGCTGACATGAACGCCAAGACCCAGGCCCTGACCGAAAAGGCCATGAAGATGGGCCAGGCGATCTATGAGAAGGAGCAGGCTGCGGCGGCCTCGCCGGATGCGGCGGCTCCGAAGCAGGCTGACGATGTGGTCGATGCCGAATTCTCGGAAGTCGACGACACCAAGTGATGTTGCGCTGAGCCGGCTCGCTGCCTGTTCCTTTTAAGGGACTCGGCGGCGGGCCGGTCGCCTTGAATGGGGACTGCCCCTTCCAACTGGATATCGCAATGTCGGCAGAGATTGATTTTTACGAACTGCTCGAGGTGGAGCGCACCGCAGACGACAAGGTGCTCAAGTCCGCCTATCGCAAGCTGGCCATGAAGTTTCACCCGGACAAGAACCCGGGGTGCCAGGAGAGCGAAGCAAAGTTCAAGCAAATCAACGAGGCCTATGCCTGCCTCTCCGATCCGCAGAAGCGGGCGGCTTATGATCGCTATGGCCACGCCGCGTTCCAGCAGGGCGGCGGCGGCGGCGGCGCGGGCGGTTTCGCCGGCGGCGGCGATTTCGGCGATCTAGGCGATATCTTTGAGACGATCTTCGGCGGCGCGTTTGGCGGCGGGCGCCAGCAGGCCCGGCGCGGCGCGGACTTGCGCTACGATATGGAAATCACGCTGGAAGAGGCGTTTCACGGCAAAGCGGCCGAAATCGCGGTAGAAGTGGCGCAAAGCTGCAGCCCCTGCGGCGGCACCGGCGCAACCCCGGGCACATCGGCGCGGCGCTGCAACTTGTGCGGCGGGCATGGCAAAGTGCGCGCGCAGCAGGGTTTCTTCATGGTCGAGCGCACCTGCCCGACTTGCCACGGGCGCGGCGAAGTGATCGAAAGCCCCTGCAAGAGCTGCCGCGGGGAAGGCCGCATGGATGCCGAGCAGAAGCTGGAAGTGCAAATCCCTGCAGGCGTCGACAACGGCACGCGCATTCGCCTTGCGGGCAAGGGCGAGGCGGGGCCGATGGGCTCCCCATCGGGCGATCTCTACATTTTCCTCCACGTAAAGCGCCACCGCATGTTCGAACGCGAGGGCACCACCCTGCTCACGCGCTGCCCGATCAGCTTCACCAAGGCGGCGCTGGGCGGTGAGATCGAGATTCCCGGCCTTGATGGTGCGCGCCACAAGATCGAGATTCCCGCTGGCATCCAATCGGGGAAGCAGCTGCGCAAGCGCGGCGCAGGCATGCCCGTACTGCAGGCGCGCGGCGCAGGCGATCTGGTGATCGAGATTCAGGTGGAGACGCCCACCAAGCTTTCGGCCCGCCAGCGCGAACTGCTGCGCGAATTTCAGGCGACCGAGACGGGCGAGGAAACCCCGCAATCGAAGGGTTTCTTCGACCGGATCAAGGATGCCTGGAGCGACCTGACGGAGTAGAGTGCGCGGGGGCCGTTCAGCCCCCTGCGAACCGCGCGTTCACCTCGGCAATCACGCCGTCGACCATGCCGGGCTCGGCCATGAGGCGCGGTTTTTCCTCTTCCAGAATGGCGAGGAAGGCATCGCGCTTGAACTGGCGTATGACACCGGGCGCAAGCGGCGGCTCTGCGGTGGAGGCGACCAGATCAATCGTGCGTTCGGCGCCGTGGAGGCGACCCCAGAGGTAATCGTTTTCGCGGTAGGCGCGGGCGAAGAAGGCGCCGAAGTGGAAGAATTCGACACCCTTGAGGCAAGCAGCGGTGCCGCCAGTGCGGATCGAGACCGCGTCCTCGGGCGAAATCCGGTCGACCT
>JAIXYF010000482.1 GCA_027490345.1 Novosphingobium sp. | reverse complement strand
CCGGCCGCCTCGGCCCGCTCGATCCGCAAGTCTCGCCGGGCGGCTATGGCACCGGGTTCGACAGGCTCAGGGCGGCCATCGCGGCGGGCGATATCTATCAGGCGAACTACACGTTCGAACTGGGCGGGTCTTGGGCGGGCGATCCGCTGGCGATCTACCGGGCGCTGCGCGCCGATGCGCGCTCGGGCTACGGCGCGGTGATCTGGGACGGGGCGCACTGGCACCTCTCGGTCTCGCCCGAACTGTTCTTCACGCTGCAGGATGGCCGCGCCGAAGTCCGCCCGATGAAGGGCACCGCCCCGCGCGGCCGCACGCCGGAGGAAGACGCCGCACACAAGGCCGCGCTTTCCGCCAGCGTCAAGGATCTGGCCGAGAACCTGATGATCGTCGACCTTATGCGCAACGATCTGGCGCGGGTGGCCGAGCCGGGCAGCGTGCGGGTGGAGGCTCCTTTCGCGGTCGAGACGTATCCCACGGTCCATCAGATGGTGACAACGGTCCACGCCCGGCTGAAACCCGGCGCGAACGCGCGCGATCTGGTGCGCGCGATCTTCCCCTGCGGCTCGATCACCGGCGCGCCCAAGATTCGCGCGATGGAGCTGATCGACGAGATCGAGCGCGATGCGCGCGGGCTCTATTGCGGCGCCATCGGGCGGATCGATGTCGATCCCGTGCAAGGCACTGGCGAGGCTGCGTTCAATGTGGCAATCCGCACGGTGCGTCTGCTGCCCGATTATCCGGGCGCAGGCCGGGGGCGCGCCACCATGGGGGTTGGCTCGGCGGTCGTTGCGGATTCTGCGGCGCTTTCCGAATGGCGCGAATGCCTGGTGAAAGGGGATGTCTTGCGTCTGGGGGCCAATAGCGCCGATCTGATCGAGACGATGGCGTTCGACCCTGCGCAGGGCATTGCCCTTCTCGAACTGCATCTCGAACGCATGAAGGCAAGCGCGGCGGAGCTGGGCTTCGAGTTTGATCGCCACGCCCTGCGCAATGCCATCCATGTGCTGTGCTTCGATCTGGATGCGCCCGCGCGCGTGCGGCTGCTGGTTTCGAAAGGCGGTGCCCATGCGCTGGATGCCGCGCCGCTCCCACCTGCCCTGCCCGATCCCGCAATCTGCGCCGTTCTCCCGCTGCCCGTAGCGGAAGGCGATTGGCGCCTGCGCCACAAGACCAGTGATCGCCACTTCTATGAAGCCGCTCTCAACGCTGCCAAGGCTGCGGGGGCGCACGAAGCGCTGCTGCTGCGCGATGATGGCCGCCTGACCGAAGGGAGCTTCACCAACATCTTCCTGCCCCGCGGCGATGTGCTTATCACGCCGCCCGCCGCGCTGGGCCTGCTGCCCGGCGTGCTGCGCCGCAGCCTGATCGATAGCGGGCGCGCGGTGGAAGGCGATGTGACGATGGCCGATCTCGAACACGGCTTCTTCATCGGCAATGCCTTGCGCGGCCTGATCCCGGCAAAGCTGCTCGGCGCATGAGCGAGCCGCACTTCAGCGCTGCCCGCCATAGTCAGGCATTGCAGCGCATTTCCGCCTCGCGCACCACGGTGATGACCGACCGCGCCATCGCCCTGCGCGCGGAAGGGCGTGACATCATCTCGCTTTCGGTGGGCGAGCCTGATTTCCCCACGCCGCCCCACGTGATCGAAGCCGCCAAGGCCGCGCTCGATGCGGGCGATACGCGCTACACTGCCGTTCCGGGCACTGCCGCCTTGCGCGAAGCCGCCGCGCTGCACTTTGCCCGCGATCTGGGCATCGCGGTTCCCCCGTCGCAAGTCATCGTCAGCGCGGGCGGCAAGCAGGCGATCTTCCTCGCGATTGCCGCGACTGCGGGGCCAGGCGATGACGTGCTGATCCCCGCGCCGTGGTGGGTCAGCTACCCTGAAATCGTCCGCTTTGCCGGGGCAGAGCCGGTCGCGATCCCCACCACGCCCGCCACCGGCTACCGCATCAGCGCCGACCAGCTCGCCGCCGCGATCACGCCGCGCACCCGCTGGCTGCTGCTGAACAGCCCCGGCAATCCCACCGGCGCGGTCTATTCTGCTGCCGATCTCGACGCATTGGGCGAAGTGCTGCGCCGCCACCCCCAAGTTCTCGTCCTCAGCGACGATATCTATGCACCGCTGCGCTACGGCGAAGGCGCGCACGCCACGCTGGCGGTTGTGTGCCCCGATCTGGCGGACCGGATTCTGACCGTCTCGGGTGTCTCCAAAAGCCACGCGATGACCGGCTTTCGCATCGGCGTCTCTGCCGGGCCGCAATGGCTGATTGGCGCGATGGCAAAGCTGCAATCACATGCTTCGGGTAACCCTTGCTCGATCAGCCAGGCCGCCGCCGTTGCTGCCTTCACCGGTCCGCAAGGCTTCCTGCTCGATTGGCGGGAGCGCTTCCGCGTGCGGCGCGATGCAGCGGTTGCCGCGCTCAATGCCGTCCCGGGCCTCAACACGCCCGTCCCCGATGGCGCGTTCTATTGCCTCATCGATGCCGCCCCGCTGATGGCGCGCTTCGGCGATGACGAGGCACTGGCGCTGCATCTGCTGGACCACGGCGTGGCCGTAGTTGCAGCTTCCGCGTTTGGCGGGCAGGACGGTTTCCGGATCAGTTTTGCGGCGGATGATGCGCGCCTCGCAGAAGCGCTCTCCCGCATCGCAAAGGCCCTGAAATGACCAAGCTGCCATGAGCGTGCTTCCCATCCTGTTCGAAGACGGCGAGGCGCTTGTGATCGACAAGCCCGCCGGGCTCCCCATCGATCGCCCGCGCGCCGGGGGCACCAGCCTCGAAAACTACCTCGATGGCCTGCGCCTCGGCTTTCAGCGCGTGCCGCTGGCGGTCCACCGGCTCGATCAGGACACCTCTGGCTGCCTGCTGCTGGCGCGCCACGCCAAGGCGCACAAGCGCTTTGCCGCCGCTTTCGAAGCGCGGCAGGTGGAGAAAGTCTATCTCGGCGTGGTCGCCGGACCGGTGGCGGACGATGAGGGCACCATCGCGCTGAACCTTTCGAAGATCAGCAGCGCGGAAAAAGGCTGGCGGATGATCCCCGCGCGCGCGGGCAAGCCCGCCGTCACGCACTGGCGCGTGGTGGACCGCAAAGAGGGGATCACCCTCGTCGAGTTCCGCCCCGAAACCGGGCGCACCCACCAGATCCGTATTCATGCGCTCGCGGGGCTTGGCGCGGCGCTGCTGGGTGATCCGATCTATGGCAGCGGCGCCGATGGGGCGCGGGGCGCGCGCCGCACCATGCTTCATGCCGCCTCCCTCACCGTGCCGCGCGATGGCAAGCCGCCGATTGCCGCGACAGCGCCGCTGCCCGCAGACTTTGCAACGCTGGGCTTCGCGACTGACACCCCATGTCCGCCCCCGATCTGACAGGCCACCTGATCGAGCGCGCGCTCGGCCTGATCGAGGAAAGCTTCATCGCCTCGGCAGGCCCCGGCGGGCAGAACGTCAACAAAGTGGCGACTGCCGTGCAAGTGCGGCTCGACGTGTTTGCGCTGCGGCTGCCCCCTGAAGTGTTTCACCGGCTGAAGGAGCTGGCGGGCAGCAAGATGACCGCGAAGGGTGAGATCGTGCTGACAGCGCGCACCTATCGCACGCAGGAACAGAACCGCGAGGATGCCCGGGCCCGCCTTGCCCAGCTGCTGCGTGAGGCGGCCACGCTGCCCACCCGGCGCGCCAAATCGCGGCTCAACCGCGTGGGCAAGGCCGAACGGCTGCAAACCAAGAAGAACCGCGGCGCCATCAAGGCCGGACGCGGCAAAGTGCGGCTGGATTAGGGTTTGCTGGCCGACGTGCTTGCAGCCGTGCTTTCAGGCGTGCTTGCCACCTGCGAGGCTGGAATGGTCGCCAGATCAGCGGGCACAGTGGCATCCACCAGCGGCGGCTGAGGGCGCTGTTCCAGCATTTGCGCCGCTTCATCCAGCGCGCGGGCTTCACCGATGGTCACGCCGCCCGGCCCCGGTTCGGTGTCTTTCTGACAGCCGCCGAGGCAGAGGGCTGCGGGGAGCAGCGCGGCTGCGGCAAGCGCCGCACGCAGGCTCCCCGCGCCGATCATTACTGGGGCTTGGACTCTTCGGCAGCAGCCGCAGCAGCAGCCTTGGCTTCTTCGGCTGCCGAAACCGCGCTGTCAGCCGCGCTCTTGGCCGCATCCTCAGCGCTCAGCGAAGCCTGCGAGGCATCGGCAGCAGGCGCCGGAGCGGCTGCCGAAGGCTCGGCCGAGGGAAGTTCGTCCGCGGGCATTTCAACAGTGTCGGCGGTTGCACCAGCCGATGCGTCGTCGGTCTTGCCGCAAGCGCTCAGCGCCAGAGCGGCGGTGCAGGCCAGCACGGCGGCGAGGCGCTTGATCTGCGTGGTCTTGGTCATGATTGTCCCTCAGGCTGTTCAAAATGGGGCGTGGGGCGGCTGTACGCCGCTGCGCTCCGACGTTCTAGAACGCGTGTTGCGCCATGGCAAACTGCAATCAGGAGGCCGCAATCCTCCACCGGAAACTGTTATACGATATAAGGAAATCCTTATATCTCTTGCATCATATAAAGAATGCTTTATATTCCTCCCTCATGTCGTTGCTCGAAGCCTTGCGCGCCCTTGCCGATCCTACCCGCCTGCGGATCATGCGGCTGCTGGCCAGCATGGAGCTTGCCGTGGGCGAACTCGCGCAAGTGCTTGGCCAAAGCCAGCCCCGCGTATCGCGCCACATCAAGATCCTTTGCGATGCCGGCCTGGCCGAACGCCGCCGCGAAGGCGGCTGGGTGTTTCTGCGCGCGGCGGTGAACGAGGCGGGCCCGCCCGATACGCCGCTGTCCGATCTGGGCACCGCCCTTGCCCGCGTGCTCGTCAGCGCCGAAGCTGCCGATGCCGATTTCGGGGCCCAGTGCGCCGAAGACCGCCAGCACCTCGGCGTCATTCGTTCCGCGCGCGAAGCCAGCGCGGCAGACTATTTCGCCCGCCACGCCGCCGAATGGGACAAGCTGCGCACGCTCCACATTGCCGATGGCCCGGTCGAAGCCGCGCTGGATGAAATGCTTGTCGGCCAGATCGGCCGCCTGCTCGATGTCGGCACTGGCACGGGCCGCATCGCCGAACTGTTCGCCGCGCGCGCCAGCCACCTCACCGGGCTGGACAAGAGCCCGGAAATGCTGCGCCTGGCCCGCACCCGGCTGCAGCACTTGCCTGCCGGGCATGTCACGCTGATCCAGGGCGATTTTGCGCAATTGCCCTTTGCCGATGCCGGAATGGATGCCGGGATCGGTGGGGGTTTCGATACGGTGCTGTTCCATCAAGTGCTGCACTATGCGCTGGCCCCGCAGGCCGTGCTGGCCGAAGCCGCGCGCGTCACCGCGCCGGGCGGGCGGGTCGTGATCGTCGATTTCGCCTCGCATGACCGCGAAGAACTGCGCACCGCCCATGCCCACGCGCGCCTTGGTTTTTCCGATGCGCAAATCGCGGGCCTGCTCACCGCTGCCGGGTTCGATCCCGCTGGAGACCGCGCGCTGCCGGGCCACGAACTCATCATCAAGATCTGGACCGGCGTGCGCCGCACCGAACGCGCCACGGTTTCCGAATTTCCAAGATTGGCAAACGCATGACCACCACGTTCGATCAGCTCCGCGAAGCCCGCACCGCGCTCGATACCCCGCTGTTTGCAGGGCTTCCGGGCGATATCCGCGTCTCCTTCGAATTCTTCCCCCCGCGCACCGATCCGCTGATGGAGCAATTGTGGGAAGTCGTCACCACGCTTGCCCCCCTGCGCCCCAGCTTCGTCTCGGTCACCTATGGCGCGGGCGGCTCGACGCGCGACCGGACGCACGGCACCGTGGCGCGGATCATCAAGGAAGCGCGCCTGCCCGCCGCCGCGCACCTTACTTGCGTCGATGCCAGCAAGGCCGAAATCCGCGAAGTGGCGGAAAGCTATTGGGAAGCGGGCGTGCGCCATATCGTCGCCTTGCGCGGAGACATGGGCGCACCGGGCGTGCCGTTCACCCCGCATCCCGATGGCTATGCCAGCGCGGCCGAGCTCGTGGCGGGGCTGAAAGCCATCGCGCCGTTCGAAATCTCGGTTTCGGCCTATCCTGAAACGCACCCCGATGCGGCCAGCGCGCCGGCCGATATCGACAACCTGAAGCGCAAGCTTGATGCCGGGGCAACGCGCGCGATCAGCCAGTTCTGCTTCGAGCCGGAAATCTTCTTCCGCTTCCGCGACAAGCTGGCCGCCGCCGGGATCACCGCGCCGGTGCTGCCGGGCATCCTGCCGGTTTCCAACGTGGCGCAAACGCGCAAGTTCGCCGCTGCCTGCGGTGCACAGATCCCGGCGTGGATGGACGGCCTGTTCGAAGGGCTCGATCACCATCCGCCCTCACGCCAGTTGGTAGCCGCCACGGTCTGCGCCGAATTCTGCCGCCGCCTTTATGCGGGCGGCGTGCGCGATTTCCACTTCTACACCCTCAACCGCGCCGAGCTTTCTTACGCGATCTGCCACTTGCTCGGCCTGCGCCCCGAACGTTCATCGATGGACAAAGCTGCATGACCATGATCCCATCCGCCGCCCGCACGGCCCTGCTCGCACAGGCGCAGGACCGCATCCTCATCACCGATGGCGCGTTCGGCACCGAAATCCAGAACTGGAAGCTGACCGAGGCCAACTATGCCGGCACGCTCGGCCTCGCGCGCGATCAGAAGGGCAACAACGATATCCTCGCGCTGACGGCACCCCACGTGCCCGAGTCGATCCACCGCGCCTATTTCGCGGCGGGTGCGGATATTGCCGAAACCAACACGTTTTCGGCCAACCGCATCAGCCAGGCCGACTATGCCGCTGAACATCTGGTGCGCGAAATCAACCTCGAAAGCGCCAAGCTCGCGCGCCGGGTCGCCGATGAATTCCAGGCGGATGACGGTCGCCCCAGGTTTGTCGCCGGTGCCATCGGCCCGACCAACAAGACGCTTTCGCTCTCGCCCGATGTCAACGATCCCGGCTTCCGCGAGATCGACTGGGACTTCCTCGTTGAAGTCTACCGCGAACAAGCCGAGGCCCTCGTCGAAGGCGGCGCGAATTTCATCCTTGTCGAAACCGTGTTCGATACGCTCAACGCCAAGGCCGCGATCATGGCTGTGCGCAAGCTGGAAACACAGCTGGGCCGCGAAGTGCCGATCATGCTTTCGATGACGCTGACCGATCTTTCGGGCCGCAACCTCTCAGGCCATACGGTCGAGGCGTTCTGGTATGCCGTGCGCCACGCCCGCCCCGTCACCATCGGCCTCAACTGCTCATTCGGCGCGCAGCAATTGCGCCCCCATGTCCGCGCGCTGTCGCAAATCGCCGATACGCTCATCATGGTCTACCCCAACGCGGGGTTGCCCAACGAACTCGGCGCCTATGACGAGCTTCCCGCCACCACTGCCGGTCTGGTCCACGAATGGGCCGAGCATGGGCAGGTCAATGTGCTGGGCGGATGCTGCGGCTCGACGCCCGAACACATCGCGGCCATTGCCCGTTCGGTGCAGGGCCTGCCCCCGCGCGTGCTGCCGCAGCACCGCACGGCGACGGCGCTGGCCGGTCTCGAACCCTTCGTGATGGCCTGACATTCCGGCCCTCTTCCCTTCAGGGGAGAGGGGCCTGAGCATGAGCCTGATACCAACCTTTTATGGCCGGCGGGAGCCTCCTCTCTCCCCGGCCCTCTCCCCTGAAGGGGAACGGGAACCCGAAATGACCACCGACACTGCAACCCGCCCCACCGGTTCTTCCTTTGTCAACGTTGGCGAGCGCACCAATGTCACCGGCTCGGCCGCGTTCAAGAAGCTGATCCTGGCCGGAGACTATACCAAGGCGGTCGAAGTCGCGCGCCAGCAGGTCGAGAACGGGGCGCAGATCATCGACGTCAACATGGACGAGGGCCTGCTCGATGCGGTCCACGCCATGACCACGTTCCTCAAGCTGATCGCCGCCGAGCCCGATATCGCGCGCGTGCCGGTGATGATCGACAGCTCGAAGTGGGACGTGATCGAGGCCGGGCTGAAGTGCGTTTCGGGCAAGCCCATCGTCAATTCGATCTCGATGAAGGAAGGCGAGGAAGCCTTCCTTCATCACGCGCGCCTGTGCATGGAATATGGCGCTGCCGTCGTCGTCATGGCGTTCGATGAAAAGGGCCAGGCCGATACCAAGGCGCGCAAGGTGGAAATCTGCGCGCGGGCCTATGATCTCCTCCTGGGCATCGGCTTTCCGGCGGAAGACATCATTTTCGATCCCAACGTGTTCGCCGTCGCCACTGGCATCGAAGAGCATGATCGCTACGCGCTCGATTTCATCGAAGCCGCACGCGAGATCCGCTTGGCCTGCCCACACGTTCATATCTCGGGCGGGCTTTCCAATCTTTCGTTCAGCTTCCGCGGCAACGAGACGGTGCGCCGCGCGATGCATTCGGTGTTTCTCTACCATGCGATTCCGGCGGGGATGGACATGGCCATCGTCAATGCGGGCCAGCTCGATATCTACGACCAGATCGACCCGGTGCTGCGCGAGGCCTGTGAGGACGTGGTGCTCAACCGCGTGCCTGCGAACGATAACGGACAAACGGCCACCGAACGCCTGATCGAACTCGCCGAAAGCTACAAGGGCAAGGACGCCGTTGCCGAAAAGGCCGCCGAGGAATGGCGCGGCTGGGATGTCGTCCGCCGCCTCGAACACGCCCTCGTGAAGGGCATCGACATGTATGTCGTCGAGGACACCGAGGAAGCCCGCGCCGAAATCTTCGCGCGCGGCGGCCGCCCGATCGAAGTGATCGAAGGCCCGCTGATGCAGGGCATGAACACGGTCGGCGATCTGTTTGGCGCAGGCAAGATGTTCCTGCCGCAAGTGGTCAAGTCCGCCCGCGTGATGAAAAAGGCCGTGGCCCACCTCATCCCGTTCATCGAGGCGGAAAAGCTGCCCGGCGCGCGCCCTAAGGGCCGCATGATCATGGCCACCGTGAAGGGCGATGTCCACGATATCGGCAAGAACATCGTCGGCGTCGTGCTGCAGTGCAACGGCTACGAAGTGATCGACCTCGGCGTCATGGTGCCGTGGTCGAAGATCCTCGAAGTGGCCAAGGCCGAGGACGTCGACATGATCGGCCTCTCGGGCCTCATCACCCCGTCGCTCGACGAGATGGTGACCGTGGCCGAGGAAATGCAGCGCGCGGGCTTCACCATTCCCTTGCTAATCGGCGGGGCGACCACCAGCAAGGTCCACACCGCGCTGCGCATCGATCCGGCTTATGAAGGCCCGGTTGTCCACGTGCTCGATGCCAGCCGCGCGGTCGGCGTCGCCAGCCAGCTGCTGTCAGACACGCAGCGCGACGGCTTTGTCGAAGCGACGGCGCACGATTACCAGCACGTGCGCGATCTGCGCGCCGGCAAGGAAGCTTCGGTCCTGCTCTCCCTCGCCGATGCGCGCGCCAATGCCTATGCGCCCGATCTTTCGGAAAAGGCTCCACCGCCCGAACAGCCAGGCATCCACGTGTTCCCCGAATGGGATCTGGCAGACCTTGCCGAATGCATCGACTGGACGCCATTTTTCCGCGCCTGGGAACTGGCGGGCAACTATCCCGCCATTCTCGATGACGAGATCGTCGGCGAAAGCGCGCGCTCGCTCTATGCCGATGCACGGACGATGCTCGATCAGATCATCGCCGAAAAGTGGTTCACCGCGCGCGGCGTGGCCGGTTTCTGGCCCTGCCACCGCGAGGAAGACGACGTTGTTCTCTACCTGCCCCAAGAAGAGCGCCATGTGCGCCTGCCCTTCCTGCGCCAACAGATCCGCAAGAGCCGCGACCGCAAGAACATGTGCCTTGCCGATTTCATCGATCCGCAGGGCGATTGGCTCGGCGGTTTCGCAGTCGGCATCCATGGCATCGAACCGCACCTCGCCCGCTTCCAGGCTGCGCACGATGACTATAACGACATTCTGCTGAAGGCCTTGGCAGACCGCTTTGCCGAAGCCTTTGCGGAGCGGCTCCACAGCCATGTCCGCACCACGCTGTGGGCCTATGCGCCGGGCGAACAGCTCACCAACGAAGCGCTGATCCGCGAGCAATACCGCGGCATCCGCCCCGCCCCCGGCTATCCGGCCTGCCCCGATCATACGCTGAAGCCGATCCTGTTCGATCTCTTGAACGCGACCGAAAACACCGGGATCACGCTGACTGAATCGCAGGCCATGCTGCCCACCGCCGCCGTCTCGGGCTTCTATTTCGCGCACCCCGAAAGCCAGTATTTCGGTGTTGCCCGCATCGGCCGCGATCAGGTGGAAGACTATGCCGTGCGGCGCGGGTTCGATCTTCCGACGACGGAGCGCTGGCTGCGGCCGAACCTCGATTAGCGCCCGCCGGGCGGCAGTTCAGTAGATCCCAAGACGATCCGCATAGAGCAACCGCCCGCCGGACAGGTGCCACAACGCTTCGTTGAAATCGGCCTCGGCCATGGCGAAGCAGCCATCGCTGCGGCCAAGCTTGCCCCACTTTTCCAGCATGGCGGGGTTCGCATACCAGGCCGGATGCATCACGATGGCGCGGTCCAGCGTATTGCTGTTTTCCGGGTCGATCCCACCCAGCCGGATCGAGGTGCCGTACTTGCCCTTGTACCATTCATAGGTGATGAACGCCCCGCGTGAGGTCGCAAGGCTGCCGACCTCGTTCGAGAAGCTCTTGAGAAAACCGTCGTGCTCCGGATCAGAGCCCCGGCCATGCGCCACCAGGAACGAGCGGACTTCGCCTTTTTCCAGATTGGCGAAATGGAACCGGGGCATGGCCGAAGGGAGCGCAAAGTCCGCCACGCCAACCATGTCGGTGCGCCACAGCACCGAGCCCGCCCGCGCCACCTGTTCGCGCGCGACGCCCAGGATGCGGCGATGCTGTTCGGGAATGCTATAGGGCTGGGCAAAAACCCGCGCAGGGGCCACTGCGGAAACCACCGCTGCTGCTGCTCCGGCCAGAAGCCCGCGCCTGTCCACTTGTCCCGTCATATAGGCAGTTCTACGGCGTTTCAGACGGCATTTCCAGCCTCTGCACCAAGCTGCACCAAAGCAGCACCATCGACGCGCATCACCGTCCATTCGTCCATCATCCGCGCACCCAGCTTCTTGTAGAAACCGATGGCAGGCTCGTTCCAGTCGAGCACCGACCATTCGAGCCGCGCGCAATCCCGCTCCACCGCGATGGCCGCCAGCCGCGCAAGCAGCGCCTTGCCCAGCCCGCTGCCCCGCGCCTCGGGCCGCACGAACAGGTCTTCCAGATAGACGCCGGGCTTGCCCTCGAAGGTCGAGAAATTATGGAAAAACAGCGCAAAGCCCTGCGCCGCGCCATGCACTTCGCCAATGATCACTTCGGCATAAGGGCGCGCTCCAAACAGCTTGGCGCGCAACACCTCATTGTCAAAGCGCACCTCGTGCAGCAGCTTTTCATAGTCCGCGAGCGCGCGGATCAGGTCGGCAATGAGGGGCAGATCATCAGGTGTGGCGGAACGGATCGAAATCGTCATGTACGGGCCTTCAACGGAAACACGATCGCGGCCCTTACCCCGCAATGATCAGCCGGTCACCCTTCAGCGTCACGCTGCCCAGCTGCCGCAGGGCTGATTGCCCCAGCAGGCTGACGGGCAGGTCCTGCACGACCACGGCTGCCACCCCCACAAGTTCGCGCCCGCCGATGGTCAGCCGGTCAATCTCCACCGGGGCGGCCATGCCCGTGCCCGAAGCGGTCTGCAGCATTGGGCGATAGGCCGATTCGTCGGGCTTCAGACCAAGCCGTTCGGCATCGTCCTCGGTCAGCGCGACAACATCGGCACCGGTATCGACGAGGAAGCGCACCGCTTGGCCGTTTACATCGACGTCGAGATGGAACTGGCCCTGCCCGTCGCGCGCGATTTCAACAGTCTCTGCGGATCCGCTGCGCGCCGGGGCAGCGGCCTGTTTGCTCCACGGCGAAACAGGGCCAGACCGCGCGGTGGCCGCCGCCCCTGACTCGACCTTGAGCCCGGGGGCGAGCAGCGCGCTGCCGATCAGCACCAGCCCGGCGATGAGGATGAAGCGGTTCATGACGGAACGCCTTGTGCCCGAAAAGGGGTTAGGAAATTCCCAAGACCACCCGTCAGGCGGTGACTTCAGCCTTGCCCGCGTCAGTCGAGGCGGCTTCCATCTCGGCCGCCTTGGCTTCCACCAGCGCCACGATATGCTCCAGCATGTCCTCGTCCTGCACGGTGTGGTCGGTCACGCCCGAAAGGTAGACCATGTGCTTGCCGTTGCCGCCGCCGGTCAGGCCCACGTCGGTCTCGCGCGCTTCACCCGGGCCATTGACCACGCAGCCCAGCACCGAAAGCGAGATCGGCGTCTTGATATGGCTGAGGCGGCTTTCCAGCGCTTCGACCGTGCGAATCACGTCGAACCCCTGCCGCGCGCAGGAAGGGCACGAAACGACGCGCACCCCGCGCGTGCGCAGGCCGAGCGACTTGAGGATCTCGAAGCCGACGCGCACTTCTTCTTCGGGTTCCGCCGAAAGCGAAACACGCAGCGTATCGCCGATCCCCGCCCAGAGCAGGTTGCCAAGGCCGATCGAGGACTTGACCGTGCCGCCGATCAGGCCGCCCGCTTCGGTAATGCCCAGATGCAGCGGGCAATCGACTGCTTCGGCCAGCCCCATGTAGGCCGCGACCGCGAGGAACACGTCGGAGGCCTTCACCGCCACCTTGTATTCGTGAAAATCGTGGT
>JAIXYF010000184.1 GCA_027490345.1 Novosphingobium sp. | reverse complement strand
GCCAAGTTCGTGCTGATCGGCAGCGGCAATCCGGAAGAAGGCGAACTGCGCCCGCAGCTGCTCGACCGGTTCGGGCTTTCGGTGGAAGTGCGCACCCCGCAGACGCTCGATGCGCGGGTGGAGATCATGCGCCGCTGCGCTGCGCACGAACGCGATCCGGCGGCATTTGGCGCAGAATGGGCGGCGGCGGACGCGAAGATCGTGCGCAAGATTGCGCGCGGGCGCTCGCGCCTGCCTGCGGTCGAGACTCCGGACGAAGTGCTCTATGATGCTTCGCGCTTGTGCATGGCCTGCAAGGCGGACGGCCTGCGCGGCGAACTGACGCTGATGCGCAGCGCGCGTGCGTTGGCGGCGCTGGAGGGTGCTGATACCGTCAAGCGCAAGCATGTGATCGGCGTGGCCCCCATGGCGCTGCGCCACCGGCTGCGCCGTGATGTGCTCGACGAGACGGGATCGACCACGCGCATCGAACGGGCGGTGGTCGAGGTCTTCGGATGACCAATCCGCCAGTGGCGGACTCAGGCTCATCCGCTGCAGAGGATGCGGCGCTGGCGCTGCGTGCCTTTGCGCTCTGGCCAGCGGGGTTTGGGGGGCTGTGGCTGCGCGGCCCCGGCCCGGCGCGCGATGTGCTGGTCGCGCGGCTGGGCGAGGCGGTCCACTTGCGGCGGATGCCTGCGCATATCGATGGCGAACGGCTGCACGGCGGGATCGATCTTGCCGCCAGCCTTGCCGCCGGACGCAGCGTGGCGCGCAGCGGCTTTCTGGATGAAGCGCGCGGCGGGGTGGTGATCGCGCCGCTGGCCGAACGGATTACGCCCGCGCTGGCGGGAAGCGTGGCGCAGGCGCTGGACCATGCCGATGCGGCAGAGCGCTTCGGCCTCGTGCTTCTGGATGACGGCGCAGAGCGCGATGAAGTGCCGCCGCTGAGCCTGACCGAACGCGTGGCCTTTGCCTGCGATCTGGGCAATGCCGCGCCCGCTGGATTGGCGGAAACCGCCCTGCCCGCACCTTTGGCCTCCCCCGCCGACATCCCTGCGTGCAGCGCCGAAGGGCTTTCAGCACTGGCCGCTGTCTCGCTTGCGCTGGGCGTCGATTCCGGGCGGGCCTTGCGCTTTGCCGCGCTGGCGGCGGGTGCCAGCGCGCGTCTTGATGGGCGAAACTTTGTGCGTGAAAGCGATCTGGCGGCGGCGGCGCGGCTGGTGCTTGCCCCGCGCGCCACGCGCCTGCCCCCGCCCCCGCCGCAAAATCAGGATGACGAGGAGGAGGCCCCGCCACCGCCCCCGCCTCCCGAAGGCGAGACCGACAACCCCGGCGACGAGGAACGCGAGGACACGGGCACGCCCGATCCCGATCAGCTGATCGAAGCCGCTGCCGCTGCGATCCCGCCCGGCCTGCTCGAAGCGCTGGCCGATGGCCGCACCCGGCGCGGCGCGGGCAGCGGGGGCGGCGCGCGCCACCTCTCGCCGCTGCGGGGCCGCCCGCTGGCGGCGCGGCAGGGCTTGCCGCGCGGCGGCGCGCGGCTGGCGCTGATCGATACCTTGCGCGCGGCGGTGCCATGGCAGGCGCTGCGCCGCGCCGAAGGCGGGGGCGAGATCGGCGGGGCGCGCGCCGGCCTGCGCATCATGAAAGACGATGTGCGCGTGCGCCGGTTCGAGGCGCGCAGTGCATCGGTCACCATCTTTGCGGTCGATGCATCGGGTTCAGCCGCTTTCACGCGGCTTGCCGAAGCCAAAGGCGCGGTGGAGCTGCTGCTGGCGCAGGCCTATGTGAAGCGCACCGAAGTCGCGCTTGTTGCCTTTCGCGGCAATGAGGCGCAGCTCCTCTTGCCGCCCACCCGCTCGCTCACCCGCGCGCGCCGCGCGCTGACCGAGCTTCCCGGCGGCGGCGGCACGCCGCTGGCGGCGGGGCTTTCGCTGGTCTGCACGCTGGGCACCGGCCTGACGCGCCGGGGCTATACGCCGCTGCTGGTGGTCCTGACCGACGGGCGCGGCAATATCGCGCTGGATGGCAGCACCAATCGCGCCGCCGCAACCGAGGATGCGCTCAAAGCCGGGCGGGCGATTGCCGCCGCTGGCCTCGCGGGCGTGGTGATCGACATTTCTCCCCGCCCCCGGCCCGAAGCCGCCGCCGTGGCAGGGGCGATGCGCGCGCGCTATGTGCCCTTGCCGCAGGCCAATGCCATGACGCTGAGCAAAGTGATCGGGGCGCTGACATGAGGCATTCGGCATGAAGCATTCGGCATGAGCCCGCCGCTCAACTGGGAAACTGACGGACGCGATTGGCCGCACCGCAGCGCCAGCCGATTCGTTGCAGCCGGAAGCATGGTCTGGCACGTGCAGGAAGCGGGCGATGGTCCGCCGATCGTGCTGCTGCATGGCACAGGCGCGGCGACGCATAGCTGGCGCCATCTGATGCCATTGCTGGCGCAGCACCACCGTGTGATTGCACTGGACCTGCCCGGCCACGGCTTCACGCGCGGGCGGCCGGCGGGCGGGCTCACTTTGCCTGGCATGGCCGCTGCTGTCTGCGCGCTGCTAACGGCGATGGCGGTGCAACCGGTACAGCTGATCGGCCATTCCGCAGGCGCGGCCATTGCGCTGAAGATGGTGCGCAGCGGCCTTGCCGTGCCCGACGTGATCGGGCTCAATGCGGCGCTGATGCCCTTCCCTGGCCTGTTTGCCCCGCTGTTTCAGGGCCTTGCCCGCGCTCTCGTCCTCAATCCGCTGGTGCCGCGCCTGTTCGCCGCCAGCGCCCGCACGTCCGGCGATACCGGGCGGCTGCTGGTCCGCTCCACCGGTTCGCAAATCGATGCCGAAGGGGTGCGCTGCTACGCCATGCTGCTGGGCAATTCACACCACTGCCGAGGTGCGCTGGAAATGATGGCCAGCTGGGATCTGGCGGGCCTGCAGCACGATCTGCCCAAAGTCGCCACGCGCGTGCGGCTGATCCACGGCGCCAAGGATGCCGCCGTGCCGATCAGCGCTGCCGAGCAGGCCGCACGGCTGATCCCCGAGGCCGAGCTCAACGTGCTTGCAGGGCTTGGCCACCTGGCGCACGAAGAGCGCGCGGATCTGGTGGCAACAGCGATTGCAGCGCCCGCACCAGTGCCAGCCTGAGCAGGAGACAAGCGCGTGGCCGAGAACTTCGGATGGATCGAAATGGTCGTTTTCGGCGTCGTTGCGCTGGGCGGAGGCGTGTGGCAGCTGGTTTCGGTAAACCGCGAGATCGCCAAGGATAAAGCCAAGAAGGACTCGGCAGACAAAGACGGGGCCCGCGAAGACTGATTACCTTCGCGCGCGGGGCATCCGGTGCGGGATGAGCTGCTGCACGATGGGTGAGCAGAACCGATCAAGCGACAGCGTTTCCTGCATCGCCACCACCGGCTCACCATACAAGTGCGCATGGAGCGTTGAGCGCGTGTAGAACGGCGAATCCTCCCATGTGCGGCGCACGCGGGCCAGGCCTCGGTCAGCGCGGGTCAGGCGCTCCATTTGCCACATCGTGTTGGGCAGCGGCGCGGCAGGGGGCAATTCGGCCTCGTGCGGCACGCCCGCCTTGTCAAAGCGCAGCGCGCTGGCAAACGTGGTGCCATCGCGGCGCTGGCCTTCGTAGAACACCGCCACATCCTTGCCGAGGTGCGCACGCGACCAGTGCCACACGCGAAAGCCTTCCTCCAGCGACTCGGTCCCCCGATTGGAATCGAGATAGGCGCTGCCTTTCCAGCTGAGCGCGGGCGCCTGCATCTCGACCGAGATGCGCGCGCGCGGGGCGAGGCAATGCCACAAGTGCCGCCCTGCCGGATCGAGCGCGAAAGCCTCGGTGTTGAGCATTTCGGGCCAGACCTTGATTTGCCCCGCCACGCGCCGCCGGATCGGGTTCATGATCCGCTTGTCGTGTTCCTCGATATCGATGATCAGGCAGTCCCCCGCCCAGCGCACGCTGCTAGGCCCGATGGCGAACTGGTCTGCCTCGGGCTTCACCGCGTGTTCGCCGCGCTCCGTCATTGTCCAGCGCGCCTTGGGGCCATAGAGCGCCACGTTCAGCGCGCAGTGATCCAGCGGATTCCCCCGGCCAGAGCGCTTGAAATAAGGTGAGAACACGCTGCCGATGAATGCAATCACCGTTAGGCCGTGCTG
>JAIXYF010000110.1 GCA_027490345.1 Novosphingobium sp. | reverse complement strand
TTCTACACGGTGCCGCCGGCCAAGGGTGCTGGCCCCGATGGCGCAGCCTCTGACAAGATCATCGCCAAGATGCAGGCCACCTGGGACGGCGACTGGTCCAAGTTCGGCGGCGGCGGCACGGTCTGGGATTCGATCGTCTATGACAAGGAATTCAACCAGGTCCTGATCGGTGTCGGCAATGGCTCGCCGTGGGATCACCGCCTCCGTTCGAACGGCAAGGGCGACAACTTGTTCGTTTCCTCGGTTGTCGCGCTTGATGCCGATACCGGCGAATACAAGTGGCACTATCAGGGCGTACCGGGTGAAAGCTGGGACTTCACTCAGACCCAGTCTATCATTCTCGCCACGCTCAAGATCGGCGGCGCAGACCGCAAAGTGATGATGCAGGCGCCTAAGAACGGCCTGTTCTACGTTATCGACCGCAGCAACGGTAAACTGATTTCCGCCAAGAACTTCGTTCCCGTCAACTGGACGACCGGCGTGGACATGGCGACGGGCCGCCCCGTGGAGAATCCCGATGCGCGCTACGAAAAGGGCGTGTTCGTCGCCACGCCTTCAGGCCACGGCGCCCACAACTGGCAGCCGATGGCCTACAGCCCACAGGCAGGGCTGGCCTATATCCCGGCGCAGGAAGTGCCGCTCGCCTATGTCAGCGACAAGCCCTTCGTGGCGCGCCCGGGCGGCTGGAACCTCGGCGTCAACCTCGCGATCAACTCGTTGCCCGATGATAAGGCTGCGCTCAAAGCCATCCGGGCCACGCTGCGCGGCTACCTCATCGCGTGGAACCCGGTGGAGCAGAAAGAGGCCTGGCGCGTCGATCTCGGCGGCCCCGGCAATGGCGGCGTGCTGACAAGCGCGGGCGGGCTCGTCTTTGCGGGCAATGCCAAGGGCAAGCTGGTCGCCTATGCAGCGACAAGCGGCAAGGAACTGTGGTCCTACGATGCCGGCATCGGAATCATTGCTCCGCCGATCACCTATTCGGTCAGGGGCGTGCAGTATGTCGCCGTGATGGCGGGCTACGGTGGCGGCTATGGCCTTCCGGCGGCATTCGCCGAACTGGAGGGCCCGCGGCCAAATGGCCGCCTGCTAGTCTTCGCGCTCGGGGCTAAGGCCTCCTACAAGATCGAACGCGCGCCGCAGGCCCCGCTGGTCATTGTTGCCAACGAATGGTCGCCTGAGACGGTGGCCAAAGGCGCTGAGTTGTACGGCAACACCTGCTCGGTCTGCCACGGTGGCGGCGTCCGCTCCTCGGGCGTGTTGCCCGATCTGCGCCGCTCGGGCGTTCTGGCCGACAAGGCCACGTGGCAGGCGGTGGTGCATGATGGTGCGCTCAAGGGCAACGGCATGGTCGGCTTCGCCAAGTGGATGTCGCCTGAGGATGTCGAGGCGGTGCGTGGCTATGTCGCTGACCGCGCGCGGGTTTACGCAAAGGAAACTGCCCAGTGAGCCTCCAAATGCTGATCGGTGGCAAACTTGTTGCCGGAAACCGCACGCTTGATGTCGTCGATCCCGCGACGGGTCAGGTATTTGAATGTTGCGCTTGCGGCTCGCGCGAGGACTTCGAGGATGCGGTCACGGCAGCAGCAGCAGCCTTCCCGGCTTGGTCTCAGACCACGGCTGATGAACGCAGCGCTTTGCTCATCAAGATGGCCGAGGTCATCGAAGCCAACCTGGAATCGCTTTCCCGCACCCTCACCAGCGAACAGGGCAAGCCGATTGCGGACGCGCAGGCCGAAGTGGGCGGGGCAGCTTATTTCCTGCGCTATCAGGCAGGCCAGACAATCCCGGTCGAATTGATTGAAGACAGCGAGGCGCGCCGGATCGAACTGCACCGCCGCCCGCTCGGCGTGGTGGCGGCCATCGTGCCGTGGAACTTCCCGGTCCTTACCGCCGTAAACAAGGTCGGTGCGGCGCTGCTTACGGGCAACACCGTGGTCGTGAAGCCCGCCGCCACCACCCCGCTCGCAACACTTGAGATTGCAGCGCTGTGGAAGGATCTGGTACCTCCGGGCGTGGTCAATGTCGTCACCGACAACAACGATCTGGGCGATGTGCTGACCGGCCATCCGCTGGTGCGTAAGGTCAGCTTCACTGGCTCGACCAGCACCGGCAGCAAGGTCATGGCGGCTGGCTCCGCTTCGCTCAAGCGCATGACGCTGGAACTGGGCGGCAACGATTCCGGCATCGTGCTCGATGATTGCGATCCCGAAGTGGTCTCGCAACAACTGTTCAATTCTGCCTTCGTCAACAACGGGCAGGTCTGCATCGCGCTCAAGCGGCTCTATGTGCACGAAAGCCAGTACGATGCGGTATGCGCCAAGCTGGCCGAGATCGCGAACGCCGCAGTCGTCGGCCCCGGATCGCAACAGGGCACCCAGCTTGGTCCGGTGCAGAACCGCGTGCAGTTCGAAAAGCTCAAGGCCCTGATCGAAGAGACCCGCACCGAAGGCACGATCATCGCGGGCGGCGATAGCCCGGAGGGTGAGGGCTACTTTATCAACCCGACCATTGTGCGCGATATCGCAGACAATGCGCGCCTCGTGACCGACGAGCAGTTCGGCCCGGTACTGCCTGTCATGCGCTTTGCCGATATCGACGATGTGGTGGCGCGGGCCAACAACACCAGCTTCGGCCTTGGCAACTCGGTGTGGTCGGCGGATCCGGCCCGCGCAGGTGCCGTCGCCGCGCGGCTTGATTCCGGCTCAGTGTGGATCAACAAGCATGGCGATATCGGGCCTGATACGCCGTTCGCCGGTGCCAAGATGTCTGGCGTCGGGATCGAGATGGGCATGCATGGTTTTCTTGAGTTCACGCAGGCGAAGGTCATGAACTACGCGAAAGCAGCGAGGGTCTAGACTTCTATGATGAGCCAAGACGTCATCCTTAACGACGGCCATAACATGCCGCAATTGGGGCTTGGCCTCATGCGGTTCGGCTCGGAAGCGGAAACCGCGGCGGTGCTCGCCAGCGCGGCGGATGCCGGATACCGTCTATTCGACAGCGCGGCCATATATGGCAACGAGCAGCAGGTGGGCGATGGGCTCCGCCAGTGCGGTCTGGTGCGGGGCGATGTGTTCGTCACCACCAAGCTGTGGAACACCGAACATGGCCGGGACAAATCCCGTACTGCACTGGAAGGTAGCTTGCAGCGTTTGGGTGTCGATCAGGTCGACCTCTATCTGGTCCACTGGCCGCTCCCGATGGATGACCTTTACGTCGAGACCTGGCGAGCGTTGATTGCGCTGCGGGAAGAGAGGCTGGTGCGCTCAATCGGTGTGTCGAACTTCACGGCGGAGCATCTTGGCCGGCTCATTGCTGAAACCGGGATTGTGCCGGCTGTGAATCAGATCGAAATGCACCCGCGCTTTCAGCAGCGCGCGCTGCATGCGTTTCACCGGGAGCATGGGATCATTTCGCAGGCGTGGTCGCCGTTTGGCGGCGGTGGGACCGGCGGCGTTCCCTTGCTTGGCGAGCCGGTGCTGGCGGCCATCGCGGCCAAGCATGCGCGCACACCCTCGCAAGTGGTGCTGCGCTGGCTCACGCAATCCGGCGCATCCGCCATTCCCAAGGCGACGAGCGTGCAGCACCTTGCGCAGAATATGGCTTCACTGTCGTTTGATCTCGACAAAACCGATCTCGCCGCGATTGCGACACTCGACAGCGCGGAGGGCCGCACCGGGCCCGGGCCGCTTACGTTCGCTGTAAAGCACTTCGCGTGAGGCCGAAGCCGCTCAGGGCTGCCAGTCAGGCTTGGGCAG
>JAIXYF010000415.1 GCA_027490345.1 Novosphingobium sp. | reverse complement strand
TCGAATTGCTTGCGCATCATCGCGTTCTGCTTTTCGAAGAATTCTGCCGGCGACTTCACGGCGGCGAGTTCCTTGATCTCGGCCTGCATCGTCTCGACCACGGTCTTGGTCTCGGCGGCATAGCTCTTGGTCATTTCCTGAAGGCCGGTGGCGAGGATCTTGCTCGATTCCACAACGGCTTCAACATTGCCCTTGGTGAAGGCGCCCATGTCGCCCAGCGCAGCCTGGCTCTTTTCGAGCGCGGCCTTCGCCTTCTCGGCAGCTTCCTTCATCGCGGTCTGGATGGTCTCGGTCATTTCGGTGGGGATGGCGTTCATGATGGTGAAATCCTTCTGCTTGATGGCTGCGCTCTTCGTGGAGACAGCCTGATTCTTGGTGGTGGTCGGGGTCGTGATGGTTTTCGCGGGCAGTTTCTGCGTCGGAAGCTTCGGCGCGGGCTTGGCAGCCTTCGCCTTGACTTTGCGCACCGGCTTTGTGGCCGAAGCCTCCGGAGCGGCCGAAGCCATTTCAGGGGCAGCCGAAGCGACCTTGCGGGGACGACCGGGCTTACCCTTGGTGGGACTGACGGAGGCAGCCTGAGCGGCTTCCGCAGCCTCTTCCGGCAGCGCGAGCGATGCGGCGGGGGCAACGTCCACCTCGGCCATCGGCGCGGCGATTGCTGCGCTTGCGATATCCATGGTTTCGTCTTCCATCACCGAACTACTCCTGCGCCGGACACGCCCCCCTCGCTCGAACCAAGACCTTGGGTCAGCAGAAAGCCGTGTTGCAGTGCACAAAATAGGTGGTCAGCTCCTTGAGGTCAAGGCCTTTTGTGCACTGCAGCATTGTTAAATTATGTTAATGCGAACAGCGCGTCAGCGTGGCTGAAGCGTGGCTTCTCAGCGTGTTTTCACATAGCGGCCCGGTGCATCCTCGATCACCGTGTCACCCCGGCTGCCGGGCACGCGCTTGCCCTTGGCGGGCACCGTGGCGGCGTCTTCGGCGCGGATCCATTCGATCCAGTCGGGCCACCAGCTGCCCTTGGTTTCGTGCGCGCCGGCCACGAATTCAGCGAGCGTGGTGGGCGCACCATCGTTGCGCCAATATTGATACTTGCCTGCATCCGGGGGATTGACCACCCCGGCAATGTGGCCCGATCCGGCCAGCAGGAAGCGCCACGGCCCGGCCAGCAGCCGGGTGAGCTTCCACACGCTTTCCGCAGGGGCAATGTGATCCTCGCGGCCTGCCTGGATATAGCAGGGCGTGGCAATCAGGTGCAGGTCGATCGGCGTGCCGTCGATCTCCAGCGAATCGGGCATGACCAACCGGTTGTCGCGGTAAAGGTCTTCAAGATAGGCCTTGTGCCACTTGGCCGGCAGGTTGGTGGTATCGCCGTTCCAGTGCAGCAGATCGAACGCCGGATAGTCTTCGCCCAGCAGATAATTGCTCACCACGTAGTTCCAGATCAGGTCCGGTCCGCGCAGCAGATTGAATGTCGCGGCCATATAGCGCCCGTCAAGGTAGCCGTCCGTCACCATGCTTTCGAGCAGCTTGATCTGGCTGTCGTCGATGAAGGACTTGAGATCGCCCGCCTTTTCAAAGTCGACTTGCGCGGTGAAGAACGTGGCCGAGCGGACTTTGTCCGCCTCGCCCCGCCGCGCCATTATCGCCAGCGTTGCGGCCAGCGTGGTGCCCGCCACGCAATAACCGATTGCGTGCACCTGCGGCACCGCAAGCCGCGTGCGCACCACGTCGATCGCTTCCATCTGGGCGCGGACATAATCATCCCACACCACATCGGCCATTTCCGCATCGGCCGATTTCCACGAGACGACGAACACCGTGAGGCCCTGTTCCACCGCCCAGCGGATGAAGCTCTTCTTGGGGTTCAGATCGAGGATGTAGAACCGGTTGATCCACGGCGGGAAGATCAGCAGTGGCACGGCCAGCACGTCATCGGTGGCCGGGCTATACTGGATCAGCTGATAAAGCGGGGTTTCGTGTACCACCTTGCCGGGCGTGATCGCGATGTTGCGGCCAAGCTCGAAAGCTTGCGGGTCGGTGTGGGTAAGCTGACCCTTGCGCATGTCGGCCAGCAAGTGCTCCACGCCCTTGACCAGGTTCTCGCCGTGGGTTTCCAGCGTGCGCTCGATTACTACCGGATTGGTCATCGGGAAGTTGGCCGGGCTCAGCGCATCGACCACCATCTTGGTGAAGAACTGCACCTGGTGCTGGCGTTCGGGGGGCAGACCCTTGGTCTCCGCTGCCATCGCGGTAAGCCGATCTGCCAGCAGCAGATACGTCTGATGCAGCAGGGCAAACCAGGGCTGATCGCGCCAGCGCGGATCGGCAAAGCGCCGGTCCTGCCGGGGCAGCGGCGCGTCTTTCGCATCGGTCGCCGCCCCAGTGGCAGCAGGGCCGATGCCATAGCGGCCGAGCACTGCGGTCCACAATTCCAGGCCCTCCTGCCATAGCTTGGCCTGCGTTTCGGCCTGCGCCAGCGGCAGCGCCGAATACCAGTCGCGCATCAGGCTGGTCCAGCGCGCCGGATCGGCCATGCGCGCCAGCATCGGCTCGCTCTGCCCAGCCTGTTCGGCCCCGAAATCGAGCCACATCTTCTGCAGCTTGGCCGCAGACATCGCCCAGTGCTGCATATCGGCCGGGCCGGGAGGCGGGGTGGATGCGGTGGGCAGGAACTGCGCAAACATGGCCTGCATCGCCTCGGCTTGCTGGCGCATGAGATCTTCGATCACCGCGGTATCCTGAGGGCTTTCCGGCATCGTGGTCGGCGTCGCAGGCTCGGTCATGGCGGTGCATCCTTGTTGCGCAGGCAGGCTCCCTCTAGCGCACTTCGCGGCGCTTGTGAGCCCTTCCGGTTCCCACAGGGCTACGATTGTCGTAAGGGGCCGGATGGCGCTGCGCTTTTGCTGCGCCAGTGGAGTGAGTGAAACCAACGTGACCGAAGAATTCTACCGCATGAAGCGCCTGCCGCCCTATGTCATCGCCGAAGTGAACGCGATGCGGGCCGCCGCGCGCGCGCGCGGAGCAGACATCATCGATCTCGGCATGGGCAATCCCGATCTTCCGCCGCCGCCGCACGTGATTGAAAAGCTGTGCGAAGTGGCGATGAAGCCTGATGCGCACGGCTATTCGGCGTCCAAGGGCATCCCCGGCGTGCGCAAGGCGCAGGCCAATTATTACGCCCGCCGCTTCAACGTGGAGCTTGATCCCGAGAACGAGGTCGTGATGACCATGGGTTCGAAGGAAGGGCTCGCCAGCCTTGCCACCGCGATCACCGCGCCGGGCGATGTCGTGCTCGCGCCCAATCCCAGCTACCCGATCCACACCTTCGGCTTCATCATCGCGGGCGCAACGATCCGTTCAGTGCCGACCACGCCCGATGAACGCTACTGGGAATCGCTCGACCGCGCGATGCGCTACAGCGTGCCGCGTCCTTCGGTGATCATCGTCAACTACCCCTCGAACCCGACGGCCGAGACGGTGGACCTTGCGTTCTACGAGCGACTCGTTGCGTGGGCGAAAGAAAACAAGGTGTGGGTGCTGTCAGACCTCGCCTATTCCGAGCTTTACTTCGATGGACAGCCGACGCGCTCGATTCTCGAAGTACCGGGAGCGAAGGATGTCGCGGTCGAGTTCACCTCGATGTCCAAGACCTTCTCGATGGCTGGCTGGCGCGTGGGCTTCGCGGTGGGCAACAAGCAGCTGATTGCCGCGCTCACGCGCGTGAAATCCTACCTCGATTACGGCGCGTTCACGCCGATCCAGGCCGCGACGTGCGCTGCGCTCAACGGGCCGCAGGATATCGTCGAGGCGAACCGCCTGCTCTATCAAAAGCGCCGCGATGTGATGGTTGAGGCATTTGGCCGCGCCGGGTGGGAAATCCCGTCTCCGCGCGCCTCGATGTTCGCCTGGGCGCCGCTGCCGCCCGCGCTGCGCGAGATGGGCAGTCTGGAATTTTCCAAGCAGCTCCTCACCCACGCCGAAGTCGCGGTCGCGCCGGGCGTGGGTTATGGTGAGGACGGCGAGGGCTATGTTCGCATCGCCATGGTGGAAAACGAACAGCGCCTGCGCCAGGCCGCGCGCAATATCCGCCGCTATCTTTCCAGCATGGGCGTCAACGCCAGCGCTGCCTGAACAACGAGCACAAGCAAAACAGACATCAGCCGGAGAGGGTCATGAATTTCCACGATCGCGTCAGCATTACCATCGAAGACCACGTTGCTCATGTCCTGCTCGACCGGGCAGACAAGATGAACGCGCTCGACGATGCGATGTTCGAGGCGATCGTCGCGGCAGGCTCGCATCTGCACCACAGCAAGGGCGTGCGCAGTGTGGTCCTCTCCGGCGCAGGACGCTCGTTCTGTGCCGGGCTTGATCTGTCCAGCATGGGCAACACCGACCGATGGGGAAGCGGCGGCAACCTGACCGACCGCACGCACGGCAATGCCAACCGCGCGCAGCAGGCGGCGATGGTGTGGCGCAAGCTGCCGATGCCGGTGATCGCGGCAGTCCACGGCGTGTGTTTCGGCGGCGGTCTGCAGGTGGCAAGCGGTGCGGATATCCGCATCGCTCACCCCGATACGCGCATGGCGGTGATGGAAGTGAAGTGGGGCCTCGTGCCCGATATGGGCGGTTATGTGCTGTGGCGGGGCAATGTGCGCGATGATGTGCTGCGCGAATTGACCTATACCCACCGTGAGTTCAGCGGCACCGAGGCGGCGGCCTTCGGTTTTGCCACCCATGTCGACGCCGATCCGCTGGGCCGCGCCATGGCGCTGGCGCGCGAGATCGCCGGCAAGAGCCCGCACGCCGTGCGCGGTGCCAAGCTGCTGACCAATCGTACCGCCTATATGGACGAGGACGAGATCCTGATGGCCGAAAGCGTGGCGCAGCATCAACTGATGTATTCGCCGGGCCAGATCGAAGCGGTGAAGGCCGGAATGGAAAAGCGCGCAGGCGAATTCGTCGATCCTTGAGCGGCCCCTGAGCGGCCCCCCTGACTGGTGCAGCGCCCCGGCGCAAAGAATCCCGTTGCGGCCAGCCCGGCGCTCGGCTAACCGCCCCCTTCCACGCTGATGCGCATCGGGGCCCGATGGCGGAGTGGTGACGTAGCGGACTGCAAATCCGTGCACGCCGGTTCGATTCCGGCTCGGGCCTCCAGCTTCCCCTGATCATCGATGCTTTTCAGCTGCTGGTGTCAGGCTGCAGTCCGTTCATCCTGCGCCTTGGTGCGATGGCGGGGCGGGCGGGGCGCTGGGAGCAGTTGCTCGTCTA
This sequence comes from Novosphingobium sp., assembly GCA_027490345.1. GTDB lineage: Bacteria > Pseudomonadota > Alphaproteobacteria > Sphingomonadales > Sphingomonadaceae > Novosphingobium. The sequence continues at coordinate 6,102 of JAIXYF010000415.1, read as the reverse complement.
CAAGCGGGGAAAGACGCTGCGTGCCGGTATGCTCCAGCTCATGCTGTAGCTTGCGGTATTGCGCCAGAACCATCTCACCCAGCGGGGTTAGCTGGGCCCCCGCCTTCTGGTTGCCCGGTGTTGTGGCCACAAGCGGACCCTGCCAGCAGCGGTTCATCGCATCGACCAGCAGCCAGGTCCGGCGATAACTCATGCCAAGCACGCGTGCCGCTGCGGAAATCGAGTGGTGCACACGGATCGCTTCCAGCAGATCGGCCTTACCGGGGCCCATCGCCACCTCATCGCCGCACAGGATCTGCAGCTTGAACTTCAACGGTGATTGCTCGGCCATCGGTGCACACTAGCCGAGCGCACCGGCGAATGCCAATCTGCCGGAAAGGACCACGCGCCGGCCCGCCGCCGCCCTACCCGCCGCGCTCGGCCCGCCGCGGCTCTGCCAGCGCCCATCTGCTGCGATATGGCTGCACTTGCGCTGCTCTGCGTAGTGCAACCGAGGCCGTTTTTTCAGCAAGTTTACGATTTGGAAGGCGGTCCCCCTGCATGGACGGAGCTTGGGTAATCTGTGCGCCCACGCCTCGCCCGGATGGCGTGGGGCCGGTGCGTGCGGCTCTGCCCCATGATGGAGGAATTTCGCCAGATGTTGCGCCGATCGAAAGCCACGGGAGGCCGTATGAGCGCTACGCTGCGATCACTGCTCGCCAGCCTTGTGCGCGATACGGCGGGCAACACGCTGGGCATTGCGCTGGCCACTATCATCCTTCTGGTCAGCCTTGCTGGCAGCGGCACCGATATGGCGCGCGCTTACATGACGCGCACCAGCCTGCAGAACGCGTGCGATGCGGGCGTGCTGGCGGGCCGCAAGGCGATGGCAACTTCGGGCACTTATGGCGCGTCTGAGACGGCGAAGGCGAACAAGATGTTCAACTTCAACTTCAACCCGAACGCCACCAACGCTGATTCGATCGTGTTCAACACCTCGTCCACCGGCACTGGCGCTGTCAGCGGCACCGCGAGCACGGTGATGCCCACGGCAGTCATGGGCATTTTCGGGTACAAGAACCTGACGCTGACGGTGGAATGCAGCGCCGAGCTCCAGATGGCGAGCGCGGACGTGATGTTCGTGCTCGATACCACGGGCTCGATGCTGTGCGATACTGATGGTTCGGACTGCGACGGCGATTCCACCTCGAAGATCGTCGGCCTGCGCAATGCAATCCGTGATTTCTATCGGACGGTGGCCGGTTCGGTAACCGACAAGACCAACACCCGCATCCGCTTCGGCTTCGTGCCCTATTCCGCGACGGTCAACATGGGCGGACTGGTGGCGACAGGCACCATGCCGACCAGCTATTTTGCTGATACCCAGCCTTACCAGACCGCACTCGCGAAATTCGACACGCCTGAGTACGTCGGCACACCGGGCGCGCCGGTGCCGGATACGCAAACCTACGGTTCGAACATTACATCGGCCAATTGCACCAGTTGGGGCAGCAACACCTGGCCGACGAATGGCGGCAATCCTGTCAGCGGCGGCGGGCCTGCGCCTGCGGCAACCACCAGCACGGCTTATTCTTGGCGGTCGTGGACCCGGGTTTCGGGCAGCGGCACCAGCGCGCTGGGCACCTGCGTGCGCAATCGCAACATCACGACCACGACCTATGTTACGCGCTACCGATTCACCAACTGGATCTTCCAGGCCGCAACAGTGGACGTCACCCCGTTCAAGGGCATGGGGGATGTGCCCGTGGTGACCAACATCTCCTCCACCGCCACGGTACCGACTGCGGGCACGTATGACATGCCCTCGCTCGCCGCGCTTAATGGCACCACCGGGGTGACCGGGCTGACCACTACCAATGCAAGGTGGAGGGGCTGCATCGAGGAACGCCAGACAGTCCAGAACCTTTCGATGAGCCCTGTTCCCAGCGGCGCGACCGACCTCGACATTGATTCGGCGCCAACGAACGATGCAACCCGGTGGAAGCTCTATGTGAACGAACTCGTCTGGTATCGCGGCACGAACACTGGCCCGCGCACGTCCACCTCGATCCCGTCGGGCGTCGCGCCGGAGGGTTCGCAGTGCCCATCGCCGGCCATGTTGTTTACCGATGTCGATACGACCGCACCGACAGTCGTGCCGACATGGCTGGAAAATTATGTGAATGCACTGGTCGCATCTGGCAGTACCTATCACGACATCGGAATGATCTGGGGCGCGCGATTGGCCAGCCCGACCGGCCTGTTCCAGTCGAACGTCAACGCTGATCAGGTCAAGTACCCCTCTGTAAGCCGTCACATCATCTTTATGACTGACGGTGCTATGGCACCCAACATCGATTATTACAGCTCTTATGGCATGGAAATGTATGACAACCGTGTCGCACCTGCGGGCAGCAATAACACCACGCTGCGCAACTATCACAACAACCGTTATGTGGCCGCCTGCACCCGCGCCAAGAACCTTGGCTATACCGTGTGGGTGATCGGCTTTGGCCAGACGCTGAACACGCAGATGACCTCGTGCGCAACCGCCGGGCGCGCCTATTTCGCCAGCAATACGACCGCGCTCAGCAACACGTTCAAGTTCATCGCCGGCCAGGTGGCCGACCTGCGGATCAACAAGTGATGACCCAGTCTTCCCTGCGCCCCAAACTGCGCCCCACTGCGCGCTCTGGCCTGCTTCGCCGCCTGCTGCAGGATCACCGCGCCACCAGTGCTATCGAGTTCGGCATGACCGCGCCGATCCTGTTCATGGTCGTGTTCGGCACGCTGCAAGTCGCGCAGAGCTACTATGTCAGCACTGTGCTCAATGGCGCGGTCAACGCGGCGGCGCGCAAGTCTTCGCTGCAGAGCGGCCAGAGCAGCTCAAGCGACCTCGACACGCTTGTCTCGAAGATGGTCAAGTATGTCATGCCCACTGCAAACGTGACCTTCACGCGCAAGAACTATGCGGAGTTTACGGCAGTCGGCAGCCCGGAAGACTTTACCGATACCAACAAGAATGGCTCTTATGATTCCACCGAGTGCTTTGTCGACATGAACGGCAACAACACCTGGGATGCCGATATGGGCAAGACCGGCCTTGGCGGCGCGAACGATGTGGTCGTCTACACTGTCACCGTGTCCTACAAGCAGTGGTTCGGCTTTGCCAAGATGTTCGGCCTGCCCGAATACCAGACGATTCCCTCGACCACGATCCTCAAGAACCAGCCGTTCGCAACCCAGGCGACTCGCACGGGGGTTTCGAAATGCCCATGATCGCGTCATCTGCCGCCTGCACCGCAAACTGGCTGTCTGGCCTGCTGCGCCGGTTACTGGGCGATTCCAGCGCCACAAGCGCAGTCGAGCTTGGGCTGGCCTTGCCGTTCCTGATGGGCCTTGCGCTTACGGGCACCGAAGTGGTCAGCCTCGCGCTCATCCACGTGAAGCTCAACCAGCTAGCGATTACTGTTGCCGACAACGCCAGCCGCGCCAAGCAGACGCAGGTCAACGGAGCGCCGCAGTTTCGCGAATATGATGTCAATCAGGTGTTCCGCGCTGCAGCGCTCCAGTCGGAAGATCTGGGCATTCCTGTGCGCGGGCGGATCATTCTCTCCAGCTTGCAGGTCAATGGGGCTGGCGGGCAATGGATCGCGTGGCAGCGCTGCTGGGGCAAGAACACCTGGCCTTCGCGCTATGGCGTGCAAGGAACCGGTGCCACCGGCACCGCGTTCAAGGGCATGGGCTACACTTCGACCAAGATGACCGCCGATGCCGGCACGGCGATCATGTTTGTGGAGATCGCCTATGATTACAAGCCGTTCTTCCTCGGCAGCATCCTGCCTACCAAGCTCATCCGCAAGGAAGCGGCGCTCTATGTGCGCGATGATCGGGATCTGACGCAGATCTACAACCCGTCGCCCGCGCAGACCGTTGCAAGCTGCTAGTTTGCCGTCACGGGGTCCGGTGTCGGCACGATCTTGCTGATCACCCACACGACCGCGGCAAACCACACGGCGCCGAGCGCCACCGCCACGATCACTTGCCGGAAATCCTCCCCGGTCTGAATGATCGGAGCGTTGAACACGGTGATGAACAGCATCGTGCTCTGGTTGCAGACCAGCGCCGCGCGCCCGGCCACGACCAGAAACACCGCCAGGATCATCAGGGCCAGCGCCAGCGCGATGATCGCCGGATTGGCCATCGCCGTGCCGGTTTGCAGCAGGAAGCTCAGCCCCGCACCCGCTAGCGCGCCGATCAGCGCCGCTGGCAGCGCTTTCAGCGACAGTTCGTGCAGCGCCGACCACGCCCACAGCAGCAGAAAACCGGCGTAAAGCGGCGCAACGTGCAGCCACGCGCCCAGCGCAACGAAACCGGCAACCACCACGATCACGCCCAGCGTGACGATCGCGGCTTGCCCCAAGGGCAGCTGTTTAGGCGCGGCTGCGCCGGTTGATAAGGACATGACAAAGCTCTCCCGCAGTGCCCGGTGCGGTCATGCCGCCCGGATCTGAAGCGAAGGCTCGCGCGCGGAGCCGGACTTGTCAACCAAAGCGGGCTTTGCGCCGCTTTCGGCCCGGTGCTAGGCGCAAAGCCATGACTGCAACGCTCGATCCGTTTCACGCCATCACGATCTCGTCCATCGCCCAGCGCCTGATGGCCGAAGGACGCTCGGTCATCCGCATGGAATATGGCCAGCCTTCCACCGGCGCGCCCGCCGCCGCGCTTGCCCGTGCGCGCGCTGTTCTGGACGAGGAGGACAAGGGCTATTGGGAAAGCACCGAACTGCTCGCGCGGCTGGCCCGCCATGTCGAGGAGACAACCGGGGTGGCGGTCTCACCCGATCAGATCGTGCTGACCTGCGGTGCTTCGCCAGCGCTGGTGATTGCGCTGTCGCTGCGCTTTGGCCCCGGCGCGCGCGTTGCCATCGCGCGGCCGGGCTATGTCGCTTATCGCAACACCTTGCGCGCGCTGTTCATTGAACCGGTGGAGCTGCCGTGCGGCCCGGAGGTGGGCTATCAGATCACGGCGGCGGCGCTGGCCGCGCTCGATCCCGCGCCCGATGGCGTGATCATCGCCAGCCCGGCCAATCCCACCGGCACAGTGATCCCGCCTGCGGAAATGGCGGCGATTGCGCAGGTCTGCCAGACGCGCGGCATCCGCATCATCTCGGACGAGATCTACCAGGGCATCACCTATGGCGCGCCGGCCAGCTCGATGTTGCCGTTTGACCGCGAGGCCATCGTGGTCAACAGCTTCTCGAAGTATTTCAGCATGCCGGGCTGGCGGCTTGGCTGGCTGGTGGTGCCGCCCGATCAGATCGATCAGGCCCGCGCGCGGATGGGCAACCTGTTCCTTACCCCGCCTTCGCTCAGCCAGCACGCGGGGCTTGCCGCGCTCGATTGCGGCGCAGAGCTGGATGGCCACGTGCGCACTTATGCCCGCAATCGCGATCTCTTGCTGGCCGCGCTCCCGGCCTTGGGGCTTGCCCGCATCGCCCCCCCGGACGGCGCGTTCTATGTCTACGCCGATGTGGGGCACCTGACGCAGGACTCGATGGCGTTCTGCATCCGGCTGCTCGAAGAAACTGGTGTGGCGACTGCGCCGGGGATCGATTTCGATCCGGTCGACGGGCACCGCTTCGTGCGCTTCAGCTTCGCGGTGTCCACCCCGCTGGTGGAAGAAGCCATCGCGCGGATGATCCCGTGGTTTCAGGCGCAAGGTGGGGCGGCGCAAGACTGACGCATGAAAAAGGGGGCAGCCCGCAGGCCGCCCCCTTTTGCGTTCCGGATCATATAGTCAAAGCGCGATGGCGAGCGAGGCGCGGCCGGTGTAGCCGGTGCCGCCGCCTTGCATCTTTTCATAACCGCCGCTGATCTTCCACGTGTAATCAAGCCCGCCCTGGATCAGGCTGACTTCGCCGATCCAGGCCGAGGGCAGCTGCTGGCCCGAAAGCGTGAAGCTGTCACCGCCAGTCGTGACGCCGCGGTTGAACGTGGCCAGGGTATCGCCCACTTCGCCGGAAAGACGGCTGCGGCGTCCACCTTCGATTTCGATGGTGAAGGGGCGGTTTTCATAGTCACCCGGCGCCGTGCTCCAGCTGGCGACTAGCGTGGTGTTGGC
>JAIXYF010000211.1 GCA_027490345.1 Novosphingobium sp. | reverse complement strand
CCCCGCCAGACCCTCGATTTCCTTTCAAGTGACGACCTGACGCACGACCCCGTCGGCATCCCTGTCGGCGGTCCTACCGTTTCTTGAAAGGAAGCGAACATGACTATCGGAACCGTGAAATTCTTCAACGAAGACAAGGGCTATGGCTTCATCCAGCCGGATGACGGCGGCAAGGACAGCTTCGTTCACATCTCCGCCGTGCAGGCCGCTGGCCTCGCCACGCTGAACAAGGATCAGCGCGTGAGCTATGACGTCGAGACCGGCCGCAACGGCAAGGAATCGGCGATCAATCTCGCCAGCGCGAACTGATCACGCCCCCGGCAGCTGCACGTGCGGCTGCCGGGGACGCCTTTTCTCCAACCTGTCCCCCGCGGAGTCGATGCTGATGGCCCTGTCCTATGAATTCCTCATCGAACGCGCCGAACAGGCCGCCACCGAGGCCGCAGGCGCCTTGCTTGACAACGTGCGTGACCGCGCACTGCGTTCGGAAAAAGCATGGCGCGCGATGGCCGATCAGCTGCGCGAAGTGGCCGAGGGCCGCGAACGCACCCGGGTGGAGCGGCTCGCCGCTACCGCCCTGCCGGTCTGATTGCCGGTCTGAATGGCGGGCACTCCCAGTCTCGATCTGCCCCAGCTGTTTGCTGCGCTTGAAGTTTCAGACATCAGCGCGATCAACGGTATTGCCAGCCTTGCCAACATCCTGCGCCAGCGCGGCCTGCTGACAGTGTCAGAAGCCTCGGCGCTGCACCAGAGCATGAGCCTGCCGCTCAGCCTGCCGCGCCATGCGGACAATCTGGCCGTGCAGGAAATCCAGCTCCACCTCGATCAGCTTTTCGCGCACATCGTCGCGCCAGACTAGAGCGTTTTCGAAGCAGATGAAATCATCTACTGACTCGGAAAACGCGGTAAAACAGATATCTAGAGCAGCCGGTCCGATGCAATCGGATCGGAATCTGCTCTAAGCCGGTTCGATCACCACCACGATCCCGCTGTCCGGCTCGCCGCCGCCGGGCGCAATCCGCATGGCATCCGCGCGCACCCGCGCCAGCACAGCGGCGGGCACCTGCGGCCCAGCGATCACCGCGTCCGCCTGCCCCAGCAGCCGCGCTTCGCGTAGCGTGAGATCATCGGGATCGTCAGAGCGCAAGCGGATCACAAAGCGCCCCGCCGCGCCATCCGCGCCGCCCGCCAGCCAAGCCGCCACATCGCCGCCCTCACGCAGGGGATCAAGCGCGCCGCCCGCTTCCAGTGCCGCATCCAGCGCGCGCCTGCGCTCCGGCCCGGTAGGCCAGCGCGACCGCATGGCGCCCCGCGCGGCATAAAGCGCCTCCGCCAGCGCGCCAAGGCTCTGCGGCAGCAGCCGCTCCAGCCGCAGGCGCAGCGCTTTGGCGAGGCCCGCAGACGCACCGCCCGTGCCCACCGCCACGATCACCGGGGCGCGATCGATGATCGAAGGCGTAGTGAAATCGCACAGCGCCGGTTTGTCGACCACGTTGACCAGAAGCCCAGCCCCGCGCGCGCGGATCGCATCGGCCTCGCACGCGCGCTCGTCCTCATGCGCGATGAACGCCAGCCGCGCGCCGATATCGATGCCTTCGGCCAGATCCGTGATCACCTGCCCGCCCGCGCGCAGCACCAGCCGCCGCTTGGCCTCGGCCGCCTCGCCATGCCCCAGCACCACCACAGGCTGCCCGGTGAGGCGGTGGAACAGCGGAAGGCTGGGCAAGCTCACACCAGAAACCTCATGCCAACCACGCCGGCACGCGCTCGGCAGACAGGATGGTCGAAGGCTCGATCCGGTCTGCCACCACGGCCCACTTGGCGCCGTCCACCATCACTTCGGGCACCATCGGGCGCGAGTTATAGGTGTTTGCCATTGTCGCGCCATAGGCCCCGGCGGTGCGAAACACGGCCAGATCGCCGCGCGCCACGGTGTCGATCTCGCGCGCCATCGCGAAGGTATCGCTCGATTCGCAGATCGGGCCGACGATATTGGCTGTCATCATGGTGCCGCGGGGCGTCACCGCGCTGAAATCGTGCCAGGCGTCATACATTGCGGGGCGCGCCAGATCGTTCATCGCCGCATCGACCACGACCCACGGGTGCAGCGCACCCTGCTTCACGCGCACCACTTCGGTCAGCAGCACGCCGGTGTTGCCGGTGATCACGCGGCCCGGCTCGAACATCAAGGTGGCATCCCAGCCCTGCGTAACGCGCGCCAGCATCGCGGCATATTCGGCCGGCTGCGGAAAAACCTCGCCCGCGCGGTAAGGCACGCCCACCCCGCCGCCGAGGTCCATGTGCGTCACCGCAAAGCCATCGGCGCGAATGGCGTGCATCAGCGCCCCGGCCTTGGTGAAGGCGGCTTCGAGCGGATCGAGCTTGGCCAGCTGGCTGCCAATATGCAGCGCCAGCCCGCGCAAGTTCAGCCCAGGCAGCCCAGACAGGCGAGCATAGATGCCTGCAGCCCGGTCATAGGGGACGCCGAACTTGTTCTCGGCCTTGCCGGTGGAAATCTTAGCGTGCGTGCCTGCGTCCACATCGGGATTGATGCGCAGCGTGGCGGTGGCCACGAGGCCCATGCCGCCTGCGATTTCAGCCAGTTCGGCGCCCTCTTCCTCACTTTCGAGGTTGAACTGCCCGCAGCCGGCCGCCAGCGCGCGGCGCATTTCCGCCGCCGTCTTGCCGACGCCTGAAAACACCACGTCCGCCGCCGGAATGCCCGCCGCCAGCGCACGGTCCATCTCACCGGCCGAAACCACATCCGCGCCGTAGCCTTCGGCCGCCAGCACCTTGAGCACCGCAAGATTGGGGTTCGACTTGACCGCAAAGGCCAGATGCACGCGCGGCAGCACCTTCAGCGCATCGCGGAACACCCGCGCATGGCGCGTGAGCGTGGCGCGCGAATAGACATAGACCGGAGTGCCGACTTCGGCCGCGATCAGGGGCAGCGGCACATCTTCGGCATGCAGCACGCCGCCGCGATATTCGAAATGATCCATCGAGAAATCCTGGAAATTGAGCCCCGGGCAACGCCGGAAAAAAGCAATCAGTCTTCGGGCGGAAGATCGAACGGATCGTCCTGCCGGTCCTCCGAACGGCTGCGCAGCTCGATATTGCGCTGCGGTTTCGCCTGAACCGGCGGGGTCAGCAGCACGTCCGATTTGGGCCGATCCTCGCGGCCATAGGGCGCAGGCGGCAGCGTGTGGCCCGCCAGCGGCTGCAATTCGCGCCGCGCGCCGCATCCGGCAAGAGCACCAGCCACCATCACGGCCATGATCAGAACAGGCAGAACCTTGCGCATCACGCCTCGATGTCCTTTGGCAGCCCCAGCGCAACACGCGCCTCGGCCACGCGTTTCAATACCTCAACCGGCGCGGTTCCGCCATGGCTGGCGCGCGCGGCCACGCTGGCCTCCACCGAAAGCGCGGCAAACACCCGCTCGTCCACGCGGGCATCGATAGCCTTGAGATCGGCAAGCGCAAGCTGATCGAGCGCCACGCCCCGGCTTTCCGCCAGCTTCACCGCGCTGCCGGTGATATGGTGCGCCTCCCGGAAGGGAATGCCCGCCTGCCGCACCAGCCAGTCCGCCAGATCAGTCGCGGTGGCATAGCCCAGCTCTGCTGCGCCGCGCATCCGCTCCGTGCGGAAGGTCGCCTCGGCCACCATCCCCGTCATCGCCGCAATCGAGAGCGCGAGGAGCGAGGCGGCTTCGAACACTGGCGGCTTGTCGTCCTGCATGTCCTTTGAATACGCCAGCGGCAGGCCCTTCATCGTGATCATCAGCGCGGTGAGGCAGCCCACAATCCGCCCGGAATGGCCGCGCACCAGCTCTGCCGCATCGGGGTTCTTCTTCTGCGGCATGATCGAGCTGCCGGTCGAAAGACTGTCGGGCAGGGTCACGAAGCCGAACGGCTGGCTGGCCCAGATCACGAACTCTTCCGCGAGGCGCGAAAGATGCAGCGAGCACTGCGCTGCCGCCATCAGGAAATCGAGCGCGAAATCGCGGTCCGAAACCGAATCGAGGCTGTTGGCCGTCGGGCCATCGAAACCCAGCGCGGCCGCCGTGGCGTGGCGATCGATCGGAAAGCCCGTTCCGGCCAGTGCCGCCGCGCCCAGCGGGCACTGGTTCATCCGCGTGCGCGCATCGGCAAAGCGTGACCGGTCGCGCTGGGCCATCTCGTAATAGGCCATCAGGTGATGGCCGAGCGTGACCGGCTGCGCGGTTTGCAGATGAGTGAAGCCGGGCATGATGCTCGCGGCATGTTCGCCCGCGCGCGTCACCAGCGCCGCTTGCAGTGCGTGGAGCGCCGCTTCGGTTTCGTCGATCTGATCGCGCACCCACAGGCGAAAATCGGTCGCCACCTGATCGTTGCGGCTGCGCGCGGTGTGGAGCCGCCCGGCCGCCGCACCGATCAGTTCGGCAAGGCGGCTTTCGGTCGTCATATGGATGTCTTCAAGATCCCAGTTTTCGGGAACCCCGTTCGCCTCATACTCGGCCGCCACCTGATCGAGCCCGCTTGCAATCAGCGCCGCATCCTCGGTCGTCACGATGCCCGCCTCGCCCAGCATGGCCACATGGGCCTTTGACGCGGCGATATCCTGCCGCCACAAGGCCTTGTCGAAGGGAATCGAGGCGTTGATCTCACGCATTACGGCCGAAGGGCCTGCTGCGAAACGCCCGCCCCACATCTGATTGGAGCCTGAATTGCCGCTCATGTTGCCGCGCCCGCTTGTCTCACTGGTCCCGCTCGTCGCCGCGGTCCTTCTGGCCGGGTGCGATAGGCAAACCCCCGCCGAACCGCAACCGCAACAGCAGAGTGGTGCTGCAGCCCCCGCTCCGGCCCCCGCTCCGGCCCAAGGCGAAGGCCCGTTCAACGGCACGCTGGACATTGCCAATCGCGGCGCGGTGATGCCCGATCTCACCTTCACGGATCCGGCGGGCGGGCAATTGCGGCTTGCTGATCTCAAGGGCAAACCTTTGCTGATCAATCTCTGGGCCACCTGGTGCGGCCCCTGCGTGCTGGAAATGCCCACGCTCGATGCGCTTGCTGCGGCGCAGGACGGCAAGCTCACGGTCCTCACCGTCTCGCAGGATCTGGACAAGGCCGCAGCCGTGGGCGCCTTCTTCAAGGACCGGAAGCTTGCCCGCCTTGCGCCCTGGCTCGATCCCGAAAATGCGCTCAGCCAGCATTACGGCACCGGCGTGCTGCCCACGACCGTGCTGTATGATGCGCAGGGGCGCGAGGTGTGGCGCATGATCGGCTCGCACGATTGGTCCGGCCCGCGCACCGCCGCCTTGCTGGCCGATACCTTGCGCTGAACGCCTCGCTCCGCTGGTTCGCAACAATTCTGCAACGCTGGGGCCATACTCGCCCCGGTGTTGCGCATACCCGGCCCCGGAAGGCATCCGGATTCGCGACGCAACTCGTGCCGAGCGGACATCCGGGCCTATGACTACAAACACTCCTGGCACGACTTCTGGCGGCGATGTGCCGAACCAGCAGCAGATCGATGAGCTGGTGCAGGCTTTCACCAGCCAGCCCGCAGAGGTGTTTGCCGCGCAGGCGCAAGCCTTTGACCGCGCCTTCCCGCAGGATTTCACCGCGCAGAACCTGCTCGGCGCGATCTACGCCAATCAAAAGGACTTCGCCCGCGCCGAGGCGGCCTTCCGCAAGGCGCTCGCCGCCCAGCCCGATGCGCTGGATACGCGGTTCGTTCTGGGGATCGCGCTGTTCGAACTGGGCCGGCACGATGACGCCGTGGCGATCCTCGGCGAGGTGCTGGCGCAGGTGCCAAACCACGGCGAAGCGGCGTTCTACCGCGCTTCCTCGCTCCACGCGCTGGGCCGCCACGCAGAGGCCGCTGCGGCGCTGGAGGCCCTGCTCGCTGCGGAACCGGCCAATGTCCGCGCGCTCGATCAGCTGGGCCACTGCCTGATCGCGCTCGATCGGCCGGATGCCGCGTTGGCGCTTTTCGAACGCGCCATCGCGCTCGATCCCGCCTTCAGGAAAGCGCGGCTGGGGCTGATTGCCTTGCTCGAAGAAGCAGGCCAGCACCGGCAGGCCGAAGCCATCGCCCGCGCCGGAGCCGCGCTTGATCCCGATTGCCCGGAATTCTTCGAGAGGATCGGCTGGATCCGGCTGCTGCTCGACAACGATCTGGCGGCCGCCGAAGACTCCTATCGCCGCGTGCTGTCCATCGATCCGCACCGCGTCGATTCGCTCAACAATCTGGGCCTGATCCTGCATCGCCGTGGCGAACTGGGCGGCGCGCTCGATTGCTTTGCGCTGGCCTTGCGCGAACGGCCCGAAATGGCCGCGCTGCACAGCAACATCGGCTTTGCGCTGCAACAGGTGGGCGCTCTCGATGATGCGCTTGCCGCGTTCGAAGAAGCGCTCCGGCTCGATCCGGAGCAGCCGTGGCTGCGCGGGCAAAAGCTGATCCACCAGATGCTGCTGTGCGATTGGCGCGCGCTGGCCGAATATGCCGAGGTAGCCGACACGCTGGGCCTGGATGGTGAGGGCATCGCTTCGGGCGGCCTGATCGCGATGGACGATGATCCGGCACGCCAGCGCGCGCGAGCAGAGGCCTATGCTGCGCAGCACGCCAGCATCGTGCCCGCCCCGTTTGGCCCGCGCGCTGCGGGCGAACGCATCCGGGTGGGCTATATTTCCGCCGATTTCCACGATCACGCCACGATGCACCTCATGGCCGGGCTGTTTCGCTGCCACGATCGCAACCGCTTCGAAGTGAGCGTGTTCAGCCATGGCCTCAACCGCACCGGCGCCCAGCGCGAAGCGCTCAAAGCCCATGTCGATCACTTCCTCGATGTGGCCGGCATGCCCGATGCGGAGGTGGTCGATCTGGCGCGCGCGCACAATCTGGATATCGCGGTCGATCTCAAGGGCTTCACACAGGATAACCGCATCGGCCTGTTCGCGCACCGGTTGGCTCCGGTGCAGGTCAGCTACCTCGGCTTTCCCGGCACGCTTGGCGCACCGTTTATCGATTATGTGATCGGCGATTCCGTGGTGATCCCCGATGCCGAACGCGCCCATTTCACCGAACAGGTGATCCGCCTGCCGGGCGCCTATCAGCCCAACGACGACCAGCGCCGGATTGCGCCGGTCACGCCGCCCCGCACTGCACTGGGCCTGCCCGAACACGGCTTCGTCTTCGCCTCGTTCAACAACGCCTACAAGATCACGCCGCGCGAATGGGATATCTGGATGCGGCTGCTGGGCCAGATGCCGGGCAGCGTTCTGTGGCTGTTCAAGGCCAACGACTGGGCCGAGGAAAACCTGCGGCGCGAGGCCGAGGCACGCGGGATCAGCGCCGAACGGCTGGTGTTTGCGCCGTGGACCGCGCACGAGGACCATCTGGCCCGGCTGCGCGCGGCCGATCTGTTCCTCGATTGCTTCGCCTATAATGCCCACACCACCGCCAGCGATGCGCTGTGGGCGGGCCTGCCGATCGTGACCATGCCGGGGCGCAGCTTTGCCGCGCGCGTGGCTGCCAGCCTTGTCACCGCCATGGGTCTGCCCGAACTCGCGGCGCCCGACGACGCCGCTTATGAGGCGCTGGCGCTGGCGCTGGCGCAGGATCCGGCGCGCCTCGCCGATCTGCGCGCGCGCCTCGCCGCAGGCCGCACCGTGCAGCCGCTGTTTGACAGCGCGCGCCATACCCGCGCCATCGAAGCCGCCTACACCGCGATCCACCAGCGCCGCATGGCCGGTCTGCCGCCAGCCGACATCGATGTGCCGGATGAACCAGTTGCCGCCTCAGCCGGGTTTGGGCCAGAGGCCTGATCCATGCAGGCTGATCTTGCCGGGTTGATCGCCCTGTTCCAGCGCGGCGCCTTCGCAGATGTCATCGCCCGCGCCGCGCAGCTTGGCGCGCTCTATCCGTCAGAGCCTCTGATCCCGGTCATCGCCGGCGCCGCCCATGCCGAATGCGCGGCCTGGGCCGAAGCAGAAGCCGCATTTCGCCGGGCGCTGGTTCTGGCGCCAGACAACGTCGATGCGCACTACAACCTTGCCCTCACGCTCCAGCGCCAGGGCCGGCCCGAAGCTGCCGAGCCCGCCTACCGCGCGGCCTTGCAGCGGGCCCCGCAGCATCATCATGCCGCCAACAATCTGGCGATCGTGCTGCGCGAACAAGGCCGGGCCGACGAAGCGCGCGCCATTCTGGAAAGCGTGCTCGCCGCCCAGGGCGATTTCGTCGACGCGCTGGTGAACTACGGCATCACGCTCAAGCATCTGGGCGAGCCGGAAGCCGCCCGCGCGGCGCTGGAACGCGCGGTCGCCCGCGATCCGGCCTGCACCGAGGGCTGGTACAATCTGGGCGTCGTGCTGGCCGATCAGCAGCTTCTGGCGGCTGCGGCCGAAGCCTTCGGGCAGGCCTCGGCGCTTTCGCCGCAGCACCGCGCCGCCTATGCCAATCATGGGCAGGCCCTCGCCAATCTGGGGCAGCTCGAAGCCGCGACGGCAGTCTATGAACGCGCCCTCGCGCTCGCACCCGATGATGCGCAGGCGTGGACCGGTCTCGGCCTCGTGTGGCTTGATCGCTCGGAACCGGAGCGCGCACTGGCGGCATTGGACCGCGCGCTGGCGGCCGATCCGCACTATCACCGTGCACTCGGGCTGAAGCGCTTCAACCAGCTCTGCCTCGGTGATTGGTCAGCCGCAGGGCCCATTCCCGATCCGCCCGCAGAAAAGGGGGCGGCGGACCGCATTGGCTCGCCGCTGTCGTTCATCGCGCTGGTCGATGATCCCGCGCTCCACCGCCGCATTGCCGAACGCACCGTGGCGCAGACCTTTCCCGCGGTCCGGCCAGCCCCGTTCGCGCCCGCTCTCGCGACGCCGGGCAAGCGCCTGCGGATCGCCTATCTTTCCGCCGATTTCAACAACCATCCTGTCGCCCAGTTGATGGCCGGGGTGCTGGCGGGGGATGACCGGGACGCTTAGGAGGTCTTCGCACTGGCCCACAGCCTGGCCCCGCGCGATGCGATGACCGACCGCATCGCGGCCAGCTGCGATCACTTCATCGATATTGCCGCGCTCAGCGATTCAGCCGTGGCCGCGCTGGCACGCCAGCATGGGATCGATATCGCCATCGATCTCACCGGTCATACGCGCGGCACCCGCACGGCAGCGCTGGCGCACCGGCTTGCGCCCGTGCAAGTGGCGCATCTGGGCTATCCCGGCACACTCGGCGCGCCGTTCATCGATTATCTGGTCGCAGATCGGCATGTGATCCCGCCCGCCGAACGCGGCTGGTATGCCGAACGCCTGCTGATCATGCCCGGCAGCTTCCAGCCCAACGACGATCAGCGCCCGCTCAGCCCCGAGCCCTTGCGCCGCGCCACATTCGGCCTGCCAGAGCACGGCTTCGTATTCTGCTGCTTCAACAACACCTACAAGATCACGGCGGCCGAATGGGATGTGTGGATGCGCCTGCTGGGCGCCGTGCCCGGCAGCGTGCTGTGGCTTTCGCGTCCGGTTGCCGCCGCAGAGGCCGCTTTCCGGCGCGAGGCAGCGGTGCGCGGCATCGATCCGGCGCGGCTCATCATGGCCGAAAAGGTGGATTATCCGGTCCACCTGGCCCGCCACGCCCTTGCCGATCTGTTTCTCGATACCTTCACGTATAATGCCCATACCACGGCCAGCGATGCGCTGTGGGGCGGTTTGCCGGTGCTGACCCTGGCCGGGCGCGGCTTTGCCGCGCGCGTGGCGGCCAGCGCGCTTCACGCCGCCGGCCTGCCCGAACTCGTCACTGCAACAGCGGCAGACTATGAAGCGCTGGCGCTGGCGCTGGCGCGCGATCCGGAGCGGCTGGGCGCGCTCAAGGCGCGGCTTGCGCAAACACGCCGCACCTGCCCGCTGTTCGATACGCGCCGCTACACGCGCAATCTGGAAGAAGGGCTGTACATGGCCGTCCGGCGCGCCCGGGCCGGGCTGCCGCCGGAAGACCTTATCATCGCCGATCAGGGCGGCTGAGCGCCGCCCCGGCCATTTGCGCCAGAAGGTTTACGCCAGAATGCTGGAGCCGCGCCGCGCCAACTGGTGCAGCCGGTCCTTGATTGCCAGCTTCAGCTTCTTCAGCCGCATCAGCCGCCAGCTATCCGGAACCGCACGCATGTGTTCGCGGCGAATTTCCGTCTCCAGCCGATGGTGAACGAGCGTGAGCCGATATTCGTGTGCAGGCATTGCCTCTCTCCTTGATCCGAGGGTTTCGGTTCGAGCCGGCCCGGTGCAGTTCTGATGGGTCTGGGGGAATGAACTGCGCCGGGTCGGCTCGATGCGGTCCGACATCGCAGCTGCCTGCGGGGGGGAGGTGACAGCTGCCAGAGGGGCCCGGTCCGCAAGAGATGGAATACCGTCACTCAGCGCGGCGGGGCCAATCGCAAATGCTGCCCCGAGGCTATAAGCGCAGCCTATAGGCCAAGAATTGGGGACTGAGATGGGAATGGTGGGCGGTGAGGGGCTCGAACCCCCGACCCTCTCGGTGTAAACGAGATGCTCTACCAACTGAGCTAACCGCCCGGCGCATGGGCCGGACGCGCTCATGCTGGGTTTTGGGCCGCACGTCAATCTCGACCCGGCATGTACGACCCGTAGCCGACGCTGCCAAAATGCGGGAGAGATACAATTCGTCATGCAGCAGACGCTGTGAAGCAATGAATGCGCACCATCGCAGGAGCAGCACGCTCAACACAGGAGTTGCAAGGTGCCGCCTGCCCCCGTTGCCACACGCCAGACAGGCTCTTGCCGTTCCCGATTGAACCGTCACAATTCCGCCCCATGTTGAGGCCAGCGGCCTCTTCCGCGCCACTCCAGTTCTTATGGATTCGATCATGACTGCCCCTTCCATCCTGCTGGTTGAAGACGATGTGTCGCTGCGCATGCTCACCGCGCGCGCCTTGCGGGAAAACGGTTATGCCGTGCGCACCGCCGCCACCGGCGCCGAAATGTGGGTGATGCTTGAAGCTGAGCCCGCCGAACTCGTCGTGCTGGATATCATGCTGCCCGGCGCCAGCGGCATCGAGCTGTTCCGCAAGCTGCGCCGCCAAAGCGATGTGCCGATTATCTTCGCCTCTGCCCGCGGCAGCGAGGAGGACCGGGTGCTCGGCCTTGAACTCGGCGCGGACGACTACCTCGCCAAGCCTTATAGCGCGCGTGAGCTGATCGCGCGGATCGGCGCCGTGCTGCGCCGGGGCGGCGGCGATGGCGCAGGCCCGGGCGGCAGCCGCAGCGATGAACGCACCAGCGAAGTTCATTTCGATGGCTGGACCCTGTCGCTCTCGCGCCGCGAACTGCGCTCGCCCAGCGGCGCCATGGTCGATCTGACCGGCGCCGAATTCGATCTGCTCGCCACCTTTGTCGGCCACCGCCAGCGCGTGCTCGGCCGCGAACGACTGATCGAGCTTTCGCGCACGCGGCTGGGCGATAGCTCGGACCGCAGCATCGATGTGCTGGTCAGCCGCCTCAGGCGCAAGCTTTCCGCTGGTGGCGGCGAGCCGCCGATCGTCACGGTGCGCGGCGTGGGATATATGTTCAAGGCAGAAGTGCGGCGCGGTTGAAACGCCAGAAGCGCCTTGGATTTCGCCGCCTTGGCCTGACCGAGCGGCTGCTGGCGATCCTGCTGCTGGTTGCTGCGGTCGATTTTCTGGCCAACACGTTCCTGTTTGATTCGGCGACAACCTCGTCAGTGCGGCGCGATGATGCCGCGCGGATCGGTGATGCGCTCGTGCTGGGCTCGCGTGCCATCCTGCGCGAAGCGCCCGAACGCCGGGGCGCTGCGGCGCGCAGCCTGTCCTCGCCGCGCTTCGCGCTGGAATGGCTGCCCCAAGGCGCTGCGTCTGCGCATCCCGACGCTCAGCCTGGGCCGCCCGATCCTGCGCTTGCCGCGCGCATTCTTGGCGCAGCACCAGAACTGGCGCACGAGGGCAAGAGCCTTGCGCTGCGCCATATGCGCGGCAGCCGCGATGTTTCGGGCACGCTGGCGCTGGCCGATGGCACCATGCTGGGCTTTCGCACTTATGCCAGCGAT
>JAIXYF010000199.1 GCA_027490345.1 Novosphingobium sp. | reverse complement strand
TAATAGCCGTGGGTATGGACGCGAGCGGCGATGCCGGACTGGACGCGTTCGCACACCGCCCAGTCCTGCCGGTTGACGAGATCCCAGAAGTCCACGGCATCGGAGGGATTGAAATCCGCCTTCGCCGCCTCGTCCGGATGGAACAGGAAGCGGCATTCGATCAGCGTGCGGTCTGCGGCCAGAGGCCAGAGCACGAAGGCGGCGGCGTGATCGCAACTGACGCTAAGCATCAGGTTGGGGTAGATCAGTTCGCCCTTGTGGCGGACTTTCTCCTCTTCGGACAGGCTGGGGAAGGGGGTGCGGGTGGTGGTGCCGTCCCAGGTATAGGTGAACGCGCCTTCGCGGTGCGGGATGCCCGCTTCCCAATCGAGGTCGATCCCGCCGCGCACCTTGAAGGCGGGCACGATCGCGGTGAGCTCGGGGTGGACGCCGGGGCAGTGATAGCACTCGTTGTAGTTTTCGAGGATCAGCTTCCAGTTGGCGTTCACATCATAGCGGATGGTCAGCGCGGTCACGAGATCGGCGAGCGGATAGTTCGCCAGCCGCCGTGCCGGTTCGGCCAGTCCGGCGGTGAAATCGGGCGCGGTTGCGGGGGAGAGGTTGAGGAAGACGAAGCCGCCCCAAGTGCGCACGCTGACGGGATGCAGCGAAAACGCGCTCTTGTCGAAGTCCGGCGCATCCTGCAGCTGCGGCGCGGCGAGGAGGCGGCCATCGAGCGCATAGGACCAGCCGTGATAGGGGCAGCGGATCATCGTGCGGCCGACAACCCCGGCATCGAGCGTGACGCCCCAGCGTGCATCGCTTTGCGCATCGCACATCCGCGCGCCGCGGTGGCGGCACACGTTGTAGTGTGCATGAAGCGCGCCTTCCTTGCCGCGCACCACGATCACGCTTTCGCCAGCGATATCGACGACTTTGTGATCGCCCGGGGCAGGCATGTCCTCTTCGCGGCCCGCGCAGAACCACTGGCGGTGGAAGATCGCGGCCTTGTCGCGCGCATGGGCCTCAGCCGTCAGGTAAGCGGTGCTTTCGAGCGACCGTTCCATGCCGCCATTGGCTCCGTCACCGCTCATCGCCCTTGCTCCGCATCGCTTATTAGACGCTTGCCTTATAAGCGGGCTTGCGGCACTCAGCCAGCAGGAAAGCGACAGGGGCCAGACGGCAAGCGCGATGGATGTGACGAGCAAGGTCTGGGACGCGATTGTCGTCGGCGCGGGGCATAACGGCCTGACGGCGGCGGCCTATCTGGCGAAGGCGGGGCGTTCGGTGCTGGTGCTGGAAGCGCGGCCCATCGTCGGCGGGGCCTGCGTGACCGAAGAGGTCATCCCCGGCCACCGCGTGTCGTTCACGTCCTACATCGCATCGATGCTGATGCCCACGGTGATCCGCGATCTCGATCTGGGCCGCCACGGCCTGCGCATGGTCGCCTGCGATCCGATCCTGACAGTGCCGCTGGAAGACGGCGAGATCATCCGCTGGTGGGCGGACCCGGAACGTACCGCGCAGGAAATCGCCCGTTTTTCCGCGCGCGATGCGGAAAGCTTTCTGGAAGTGGATCGCAAGCTCAAGGCGCTGGCGGCCTATCTCCAGCCGTTCTTCCTCGAATCCCCGCCCGATCTGGCCGCGCGCGGGCTGGACCGGTTGCGCGAAGGGCTGCGCATGATCCGCCGCTTCCGCCGGATCAAGGGTGCTGAAATCGGCGAGATGGTGCAGTTCCTCACCGGCAGCCTCGGCGAGTTCCTCGATCGGCACTTCGAATCCGATGCTGCCAAGCGCATGATTCTGGCCAACAATGTCTATGGCAAGCATGGCGGCCCCTATGAGCCGGGCTCGGCGGTGGGGCTGTTGTTCCACTTGCTGGCAGGCGGCGACAAGGCGGTGCAGGGCTTCAACGGCCATGTGATGGGCGGCATGGGCGCGGTTTCGGGCGCGATTGCGGCGGCGGCGCGCGAATTTGGCGCGGTGATCGAAACCAGCGCGCCGGTCGGCAGCATCGATGTGTTCGGCGGGCGGGCGACGGGCGTGACGTTGCTGGATGGGCGGCAGGTACGCGGGCGTGTCGTGCTCTCCAACGCCGATCCCAAGCGCACGTTCCTCGCGCTGCTGGCCAAGGCCGATCTGCCCGACGATTTCCGCCGCGATATCGCCGCGATCAAGATGGGCGGCCCTGCGGCCAAGCTCAACATCGCGCTTTCGGGCGAGCCGACGGTGATCGGCCGCAGACCTGACGCAACCCCGCTCGAACGCGCGCTGCTGACCATCGCGCCGACGCTGGAAGGCGCGCAGCGCTGCGCCGACATTGCCCGCTTTGGCGAAGTGCCCGAGGAACTGTGGATCGATTGCGTGATCCCGAGCCTCGTCGACGACAGCCTCTGCCCGCCCGGCCATCACATGCTGACCTGCTTCATCCAGTATGTGCCCTATGAGCTCAAGGAAGGCACCTGGGACGAACGGCGCGAGGCGCTGGCGGAATCGATCATCGACCAGATCAGCCGCCACATGCCGAACTTGCGCGAGCTGATCCTTGGCCGCGTGATGCTCACCCCGCTCGATCTGGAGCGGATCTATGGCCTGACGGAAGGCAACATCTTCCACGGCGATCTGCACCCCGGCGCGCTGTTTTCGATGCGTCCGGTGCCGCGCTGGTCGCAGTATCGCACCCCGGTGGAGGGGCTCTATCTGTGCGGGGCAGGGGCACATCCCGGTGGCGGGGTGACCGGCGCGCCCGGCCATAACGCGGCTTGCCAAGTGCTGCGCGACACCAAGAAGCAGAACCGGCGCTGATGGCAGGCGGCGCGCCTCATCCTCCCAAGGTGATGGGCGTTGCCGATCTTGCGATGTTCTACATCGTTACCGGGGTCAGCTTGCGCTGGATCGCCACGGCGGCGGCGTTCGGGCCAAGCTCGATCGTGATCTGGGTTGGCGCGCTGCTGGGCTTCTACCTGCCCTTCGTGCTCGCCATCGTCGAGCTGTCCTCGCGCTATCCGCAGGAGGGCGGGCTCTATGTGTGGACGCGCGAAGCGTTTGGCCCCTACATCGGCTTCATGGCGGGGTAGAGCTACTTTACCTCGAACCTGCCCTATTTCCCTAGCGTGCTTTATTTTGATGCGGGCAATGCGCTCTATATTGGCGGCACGCGCTGGCTGCATTTGCGCGATAGCCCGGCCTTTTTCATGAGCTTTGCGCTGATCGCCCTCGCGTTCATTACCGC
>JAIXYF010000278.1 GCA_027490345.1 Novosphingobium sp. | reverse complement strand
GCCCCATGCATTCGCCCGCGTCGCGGTTGCCGTAAAGCACGCCGCCTTGCGCGGGCAGGCCATGCAAGAATGGCATGAGATCGGCAGGCCGCGCCCAGGCCTTTTCGACCGTCTCCTTCCAATCGGGATGCGTGAACTTCGGCTCTGCCACCAGTGCCTTGTCTGCCCCGCGAAAAACCTCTTGCCAGCGCGTGCCGTCCATCGTGACGAGGATCAGGCGCTGACCTTCTCCCGGAGCCGGGACCAGCGCCTCAGCCAGCGCAGTCATCGGCGCCAGCGCCGCCCACAGCGCGATCAGCATCCGCAACATCATGTGCCTCTTCATCAGAACCGCCTCCCCACGCGCACACTCACAAATCTGGGCCGCAGCGGATAGACCACGATCGAGCCCGGCCCGCACAGCGTAATCGCGCACGTCGCGCTGCGGCTCTGCTGCGCGCGCCGGTCCCCCACGTTCTCAACCGTGAGCGAGGCCGACCACGTTTCCCGGCGCACGCCCGCCGAAAGATCGAAGGTGGTGTAGCCGGGCAGAGTGCCGATCAGCTGCGACTCCTCGATATCCAGCGAGGAGCGCACCGACGATTGGTGAAACGCCGCCGCCTGCACGAAGGCATCGAGCGTGCCGAGCGCGAACTCGTAGCGCGCGAGGCTTGAAAGCTTGAAGCGCGGGCTGCCAGCAAACCGCGTGCCTGCCGGAGCGCGCAGCGAATTGGCATTGCCCGATGGGCTGGGGATCGAACAATCGAACGCCGCATTGGTATATTGGCACAAGTCGGTGGTGATCACCGCATCGACCAGCGTGCCTGATGCCTGCAGCGAAAGCCCCCGTGCCGGGATGACCGTCAAGTCCGCTTCGATCCCCTTGGACCGCGCCCGCCCTGCGTTGACGATATCGGTGATCCCGTTCTGATCACTGGTCACGGCAAATTGCGCCTGCCCCAGCTTTTCAAGGAACACCGCCCCGTTGAACAGGATCTTCCCGTCCAGCCACTGCGTTTTCCAGCCGATTTCATAGTTGGTCAGCGTCTCTGCCGCATAGGCCGGTGCGGCCGGGCGGCGGTTGATCCCGCCGGGGCGAAAGCCGGTAGACCATGTGGCATAGACCAGCTTGCCGGGCGCTGCCTTCCAGCTGAGATTGAGCTTGTGCCGAATGCCCGAGCCTTTGGCCTTGGCATCGATATTGTCGCAGGGCCGCTGTGTGCCATAGGCGCCAATGGTGCCCGGCAGGCACAGTGCTTCACCCACCGCGCTGCGATCGGCGTTGTATCCGAAAAAGCCGGTCACGTCGTTGTCATAGCGGTAGGCACGCAGCCCACCGGTGAGCGTGAGCTTTGGCAGGATATCGAACGCGGCTTCGGCAAAGGCGGCATAATCGCGGTCAGTGCGGAACTGGATATTGGCATAGTTCACGCCCGGCAGCCCGGTGACGGACTGCGCATCCGCAAGGTTCGGCACGGTATAGAGATTGCGCCAGTTGTTGGTCTGGCGCTGATAGAACAGCCCCGCCACGATCCGCAGCCGATCGGTGGAGGGCGAGGCGATGCGCAGCTCGTGGCTTTGCTTGGTAAACTGCTCGCGCTGGCTCACGATTTGCGCGGGATTGATCAGCCGCCTAGCGTTGTCCTTGAAATTGCTGCCGAAATAGTCCGGCGTGCTGGCGTAATAGCTGTCATAGAAGAAGGCATAGTCCGCATAGTCGGACGTATATTCCGCCTTCCGCTCGAAATAGGCACCTGCATAGGTCAGCGCGAAAGTGCCGATCTTGCCTTCGATCGCAAGGCTCGCCTGATACCATTTGTCCGCCTGCGCTTCGGGGAAATAGCGCGTGGTCTGAAGATCGCCAACCAGCGGCTTGAAGGCAAATGTGCCGTTCGAGGTCTGGCGCTGGCCCATCACGCCCAGCGTGCCGGTCCAGTCGTCATCGAGATCGACTTTCAGCGCAGCGCGCCCGCCATAGGCCTCGATCGAATTCTGATCCTCACCCACCAGCGCCGCGTTGTCGCGCACTGCGCCCGATGTCGGGTATGTCTCACCGCGCGGAGCGCGCACATTGTCGATATAGCCGCCATCATACTGATAGAACCCCACGATCCGCAGCGCAGCCCGGCTGGAGAGCGGCAGGTTGATATAGCTTTCCGCGATCCCTCCCGCCTTGCCATGCGCGACGGTGTTGGCCGTCAGATCGACCGAGCCTGAAAACACGGCGCTATCAGGCTTGTTGGTGATGATCCGCAGCGTACCAGCCTCGCTGCTTGCGCCAAACAGCGTACCTTGCGGCCCCGCCAGCGCCTCCACCCGGGCAATGTCGTAGATATGGACATCGACGGTCGAACCGATGGTCGTGACCGGCTGCTCATCGAGATAGACGCCCACGGTCGGCAGCGAGCCGGTCGAGAGCCGGTTGCCGTTGGACAGCCCGCGAAAATAGACTTCCGCCTGGCCGGGCCCGAAGCTGGTGTAGGAAACGCTCGGCAGGAACTTGGCGTAATCGTTGAACGTGCGCACGTTGCGCGTGGCCAGTGCCTCGGTGGTCAGCGCCACGATGGAGAGCGGCACGTCCTGCAGCCGTTCGCTGCGCTTCTGTGCGGTCACGACAATCTCGCCGGGGGCGGCCAGCGTGTCCGCTTCGGCGGCTGGCGGCGCGGGCGCTACTTGCGCGCAAACCGGCTCTGCTGCGGCGAGCGCAAGCACCGAAACGCCGCCCTTCAAGACCTTGGCCATGCCCATCGTCGTTCGCCCCTTTTCGCCCGCATCCGGTTTACGCAACCGCGATGACGCGGCGATTACAGCGCGGTGACGAGGGGCGGGCAAGCTGCAGTAGCACCGCTGCGCGTATGCGGGGCCCTGCACACGCCCCACGCCGCGACAGCCTTGCCGGATCGGTGCATTCTGCGGCTTGTGCGGACGAGGACTTTCGCCGAGATTGCCAGTGAAACCGGAATGCTTACGCTTGGCGGGGCAAGCGGTGGCTTATCAACACCCGCAGGAGCCCAACTGCCATGGCCGAACTAATCACTGGCACCAACGAGAACGACCAGATCGACGCGTTTGGCGGCAACAACATCATCGACGCACTCGGCGGGTTTGACAAAATCTTCGAATACGGCGGCGTCGATACGATCAACGGCGGCGAAGATGCCGACATGCTTATCTACTTCACCAGAGACAAGGGCGTCAGCATCGATCTTGCGCTCGAAACAGAGCAGGACATTGGCGAGAGCGGAAGGGTCACCCTCTCGTCAATCGAGCACATCTTAGCAAAGACCGGGCGCGGTGGAGATACGATCAGCGGCACCATAGGTACCAACCGGATAGAGACCGGGCGGGGCAAAGATTCAATCAACGCGCGCGGTGGTAACGATCTCATCATTACTGCTGAAGGCACAAAACTGATCGATGGCGGCGATGGCTTCGACGTGTATCAGTTCCAGAGTGTGAAGCGGGCCGGGATTTTCGACGGGGTCAAGCTCAGCCTTGCGTCACAAGGCTCTGTGCAGTTCTCGGGCCGCCTCACCATTACGCTGAGCAATATCGAAGCGCTCGACGGCGGATACGGCGACGATGTCCTGATCGGCGACGACATGGACAACGTGCTCAGTGGCAACCGCGGCAACGACGAACTCCGCGGCGGCGCGGGCCACGATACTATCTTCGGCGATGGCTATCATGCGATCGACGGGGAAATGTTCAAATTCACGCGTTCCGATGGTCTGGTTCTCAACGGCGGCGACGACAGGCTCTATGGCGGTGCCGGGGACGACAAGCTCTTCGGTGGCACCGGAATTGACACGATGACCGGCGGCGAGGGCGACGACACATTTTACGTAGAAACCGCGGGCGACAAGGTCGTGGAACTCACGGATGGCGGCACCGACACGGTCAAGTCCTCCGCGTACGCCTACACAATGCGCGCCAACGTTGAGAACCTCACCCTGCTGAACTTTGCCTTCCAAGCAATTGGCAACCGCCTTGCAAACCAACTCATCGGAAACAAATTCGTCAACGAACTTTACGGCAAAGGCGGAGACGACACGCTCAGCGGCGCAGCCGGCAACGACAGTCTCTTTGGCGGCGACGGAGATGATGTCCTCAATGGCGGCATGGGCAACGATACGCTCACCGGCGGTGAGGGCCGCAACATCTTCCGCTTCAACACGGCGCTGGGAACAGACGTGATCGACAACTTCGACACGATCACGGATTTCAAACCGGCCAGCGATACGATCCAGCTCGAGAACGCGATGTTCGCCGCATACGGCAGCGCAAAGGGCGTGATCGGGGCGAGCACATTCAAGATCATTGAAACCGGCGATGCGACCGACGCGGACGACATCATCGTCTACAACTCCGCCACCGGGGCGTTGTTTTATGATGCCAACGGCAACACCAACGGGCTTGATGATGCGACCCAGATCGCGACTCTGTCCAAGGGACTGGTGCTGACCAACGCCGACTTCGTGCTGATCTGAATGCGCCGAGCCATCAGGGGGGCGGTCCAGAACCGTTCTCCCTTGGCCGGAGCGCGCATCGCCCACAGCAGCGGCGGCCCCTATCGGCGGCCCCCGGCATGCGATAGGCTTGGCCAATCATCTTGAGGGAGGCAGGCCATGGCAGCGAACAAAGCAGCAGGGAGCGCCGCGTTGGCGCTGGCGCTGGTGCTGGTGCCCGGCATCGCCCACGCGGCGGCTCCGGCGGCAGATGCCGGGCAGCAGGCCTTCCGCGAGATCTATCGCGAGATGGTCGAGACCGACACTTCGGTGGAGGCGGGCAGCTGCACCGCGCTGGCAGACAAGATCGCGCGGCGCCTGCGAGGCGCAGGGTTTGCGGAAAGTCAGCTCACGCCGTTTGGTGATCCCGCGCTGCCGCTTGATGGCGGTCTGGTCGTCACCCTGCCCGGCACCTCGGCCAAGGCCAAGCCCATGCTGCTGCTTGGCCATATCGATGTGGTCAATGCCAGGGCCGAGGACTGGGTGCGCAATCCCTTCCAGTTCATCGAAGAGGATGGCTACTTCTACGGGCGCGGCACATCGGACATGAAGCTGCTCGATGCAATCTGGGTCGATACGCTGATCCGGTTCAAGACGCAGAACTACAAGCCAAAGCGCACGATCAGGCTGGCGCTCACGTGCGGGGAGGAAACCGGCGCGCGGATGAATGGTGCAGCGTGGCTGGCACAGCACCGGCCCGATCTGCTGGCCGCCGAATTTGCCCTTAACGAAGGCGGCGGCGGTGCGGCCGACGCGAGCGGCCAAGTGCTCAGCCAATCCATCCAGATCGGCGAAAAGGCCACACGCACCTTTGAACTGGAAGTGCGCAATCCCGGCGGCCACAGCTCGATCCCCGTGGCCGATAACGCCATCTACCAGCTTGCCGACGCGCTGCGCGCCCTGCGCGGGCTGACGTTTGCACTGCACTTCAATCCCACGACCCGCAGCTATTATGCCAAGGCTGGCGCGGCGCGCGGCGATGCACTGGGCGCCGCCATGGTCCGCCTTGCCGCAGACCCCGGCGATAAAGCGGCGGAGCAGGCCGTATCGGCCGACCGGACGCTGAACGCGATGCTGCGCACCACGTGCGTTGCCACCCAGCTGGCCGCCGGCCATGCCGCCAACGCCCTGCCGCAGCGGGCCACAGCCACGATCAATTGCCGCATCGTGCCGGGTGAGGA
This sequence comes from Novosphingobium sp., assembly GCA_027490345.1. GTDB lineage: Bacteria > Pseudomonadota > Alphaproteobacteria > Sphingomonadales > Sphingomonadaceae > Novosphingobium. Next base: position 1,722 of record JAIXYF010000278.1, on the reverse strand, counting down.
TGCCGAAATGACCCGCAACACGCTGGCCAAGGCCATCGGCGATACGCAGGTGACAGTCACCATGGTGGGCCGCGTGCGCCCGGTGGCAATCACGCCGCCGCTGTCTGCGCGCATCATGGGCCCGGCCGAACAGCTGACGGCGCGCCACTATCCCGGCGCGGCGCTGGTGCCGGCGATGATGACCGGCGCAACCGATGCGACATACCTCGGGCCGCTTGGCATTCCGACTTATGGCGTGCCCGGCCCGCTCAGCGAGCCTGATGGCAACCGGATCCACGGCCTCAACGAACGGCACATGGTCCGCTCAGCCTACAAGGCCCGCGATTTCCTCTACGATCTCGTCAAGGCCTACGCGCAGCAGGAATAGGCCGCCGCAATCAGGCCTATGATCAGGGCTGAACCAGCAGATTGCCGGTGTGCCCGCCGGCAAACAGCAGCAGCAGCGCTTCGGCAAAGTGATCGATCCCGTCCACCACATGCTCGGGCAGGACGATCTTGCCCTCGCGCATCAGCGCCGCGATCTCGGCCTTGGCTTCGACAAAGCGCGCGGCGTGGTGGGTGACGACGAAACCCTTCATCGCGGCGTTGCGTTCGGCAAGCTTGAGGTAGTTCTTCGGGCCGCGAACATTCGCAAGATCGGAATACTGCGAAATCGCGCCGCAAATCGCGATGCGGGCGTTGGCAGGGGCAAGGTTGGCGAGCGCGACATCGAGGATCTCGCCGCCAACGTTGTCAAAGAACACGTTGATCCCGCCGGGCGCTGCTGCCGCCACTTCCGCCGCGAGATCGGCGTTCTTGTAATCGATGGCGACATCGGCGCCGAGTTTGTCGACAAGGTAGCGGCACTTGTCCGGGCCCCCGGCAGAGCCGATCACCCGCGCGCCGCGCGCCTTGGCCAGGAGCACGACCATCGAGCCGACAGCCCCCGCCGCGCCCGAGACGAGCACCGTATCGCCCGCCTCCACTTCGGCAACCGCGATCAGGCCCACCCAAGCGGTGAGCCCAGTGGTCAGGCCCAGCGGCCCCACATAATCGCGCGGCTGGATACTGTTGGAAAGATCGAGCTTGGTCAGCGCGCCGGCTGGCAGCAGCGCATGAGTCTGCGCGCTAAGCGGGCCATAGACCCAGTCCCCCGCCGAGAGCCCGGCAGCGGTGCTTTCCACCACCTGCCCCACGCCCAACGCGCGGATAGTGGAGCCCAGTCCAGCCGTTTCGTGGAAGGCGCCGGGCGTCAGCGTGGTGCGGATCCAGGCATCCATGGAAAGCGTATCGACCTTCACCAGCGCATGCTCTGCAGGCAGCGCGCCGATCACCGTGTCCTCGATCCCGAAATCTTCGGGCAAAGGCATCCCATCGCGGTACTGCCGGATGAAAACGCGGCGATTGGTGTGCGACATGGCAGGGTTCCTTCGGCGCAGGTTCGCCTTGCCCGAGCTAGGCCGAGCCCATCGGCCCGGCCATTGCCATTTTGACTAGCGCGTGGCGCGCGGCCCCTAAAGTATGAAATGGAACGCGGAAAAAGTGATCAGGCCGGTCACGTCGATCGCAAGTTCGGCCGAAGCACTGTTGCCATCGGTATCGCCGAAAACATGCGTGACCTTGGCTGCGGCGTCCTGCTTGAACCAGATGCCGTAGGCTCTGGCGGTGGTGCCGCTGAACGCAAAAGCGGTATCGGCACCGCCGGGGACGGCCTCGATGGCGGAGAGAGCGCTGCGGTCTCCT
>JAIXYF010000420.1 GCA_027490345.1 Novosphingobium sp. | reverse complement strand
GAAGCAGGTCGAAAAGCAGGGCAAACTGCCGAACTACCTGATGGCGCGCGCCCTCGCCATCGGCGCGCGCAAGGCAAGCGGCGGCGGGATCGTGCGCCGGATCATCGATGCGCCGATGGATTTCTTCATCGAACGCACCTTGCGCCCCAAGATCCGCCAGCGCTTCGGCGGGCGCCTGAAGGCGCTCGTCTCGGGCGGCGCACCGCTCAATCCCGATGTCGGCCTGTTCTTCGATGCCATGGGCCTCACCATGCTGCAGGGCTATGGCCAGACCGAAGCTGGCCCGGTTATCAGCTGCAACCGCCCGCGTGTCGGCCTTGCCATGGATACCGTCGGCCCGCCGCTGCGCGGGGTCGAGGTGGAGATTGCCGAGGACGGGGAAATTCTCGTGCGCGGCGAACTCGTGATGCATGGCTATTGGCAGAACGATGCCGAAACCCTGCGCGCCATTCCGCGGGATGGCCCGCAGGCCGGCTGGCTCCACACCGGCGATATCGGCCACTTCGACGCCAAGGGCCGCATCAAGATCACCGACCGCAAGAAGGACATGATCGTCAACGACAAGGGCGACAATGTCTCCCCGCAGCGGATCGAGGGAATGCTGACGCTTCAGCCGGAAATCGGGCAGGCGATGGTTTCGGGCGACAAGCGGCCCTATATTGTCGGCCTGATCGTGCCCGATGCCGAATGGGCGATGGAATGGGCCAAGGCGCAGGGCGAGAAGTTCGACATGGCGGCTCTGGCAGAATTGCCCTCCTTCCGCACCGCGCTGCGCAGCGCCGTAGACCGCGTGAACAAGGATCTCTCGGTGATCGAAAAGGTACGCCAGATCGCACTGGCGGATGGCCCCTTCACCATCGAGAACGAGGAAATGACCCCCTCGATGAAAATCCGCCGCCACAAGATCAAGGAACGCTATGGCGCGCGAATTGACGCGTTATACAAGGGCTGATGCTCCCCACCTCGTTCCGCTCCCGCCTCCGTGCTTTTCGCGAAATGCGCGGCGATCCCCCCGATCCCGGCTTCATTGCTGATCTCGAATTTCTTGAAAACCGGGATCTCGATCTGTCGGTGCGGCTGGGCGCAATGCTGGGGTTCAATGCGCTGATGATCACCATCGGCACGCATCCCATCTCCGCCAGCCCCGGCGCGCCGCTTTCGGTCGATGCCGCCACCCAGCCGGTGCTAGTCACGGCCAGCCTGATCGGTCTGGCGCCGCTGGTGGTCTCATGTTTCCTCGCGCTGCGGGCGATGTTGCTGGGCGAAGAATTCGATGCCGAGGGGCTCGAAGGCGATGCCGCGCTGCGTCAGCGCCTGTTCGCGAGCTTCGTGCATTCGATCGATGCGCAGGCCCACCACTTGCGCCTTGCGATTCGCTGGACCATCGCGGGCGGCGCGCTCACGCTGCTGGTCTGGGCCGCCATTCTGATCGACAAGATGATCTGAGACCCCTCACGGCTCCGCGATATTGAACGGCCCCGGCATCGGATCGAGCGCCGCGAGCCATGCCTCGACCGCCGCCCGGTCGCCTTCAACTTTCAGCCCCGCTGCTTCCAGCTGGGCCAATGGCAGTTTCAGAAACAGCAGCCCCAGCAGCATCCGGCGCGGAGCTGTCAGCGTGGCCGCCGCGCTGCTCGCCGCCCCCATCCGCGCCAGCATCGCAGTGCCGGTCAACTCCACGCCCGCCGTCTCGCCGCGCTCTGGCATCACGAGGTTGATCGCCATGCGCCGCCCCGCCAGCTTCGCCGGATCAAGCCGCGTCGCCACCGAATCGAGCAGCAGCTGCGTCGGAACGGCCGCGATCACGTCCTGGCTCTGGCTTGATGTGACGGAAGAAATCCGCCCATTGCGCAGTTCGCTGGCGGCAGCAAGGAACTGGTTGCGCCAGATCGCGCTTTCCGCCTGATAGCCCTGTTGTTCATAGCTGTCGGCCAGCAAGGCCTTGGCCGCCTTGTTCGCAGGATAGGCAAACACCGCCGCGCTCAGCAGTTCTGAGGCCCAGCGGTAATCGCCCGCCTTCATCGCTGCCCGCCCTTGCGCCAGCACCTTGGCCGGGCCGCCGATGGCCGCCACCAGCCGCTTCGCCCGCTCCGCCGCAGGCCACGGATTGAGGTTCGCCGGCACCGCATCATACCAGCCAAGGTAGAACTGATAGACCGCCTTCGCGTTGTGATTATACGTCCCGTAATAGCCGTGGTTGAACCAGTCTGCCGCCAGCGCGGGCGGCTGGACCAGCGCCTCGGCAATCTCTACTGGTGTTTCGCCCCGGTTCATGAGCCGCAGCGTCTGATCATGCAGAACCCGGTAGTTGTCGCGCTGGCTCGCCAGCATTCGGCTGACTTCGGCCTGCCCAAAGCGCGGCCAGCAGTGGCTGGAGATGATTGCCTCGCTGCGAGCGCCATAGAGCTGCAGCGCCTCATCGAGATAGCCCGCCCAGGCCCGCGTATCGCGCACCTTGGCCCCGCGCGGGGTGAGGATATTGTGCAGCGTGCACGTGCTCATTTCCGCCGAAAGCAGCACTTTCGGCCTCGGTAGATAGACGTTGAGCTCGCTCGGCGCCTCGCTGCCCGAAACGATCTGGAACTCCATCGGCACGCCATCGATGGTGCGAGTCTCACCAGTGCGGCTGATCGTGTCGGTTGGCGCAATCAGCGTGACCGTGCCTGATGAAACGGCAATCCCGATGCCGCTGCCCATCTGCCCTTGCGGGCCCGGCGCAAGGCCCCCACCAAACTGGTATTGCGCGCGGCGGCCCATGGCGGAGCCTGCCAGAATGTTCTCGCTCGCCGCTTCCTCGATGAACTGCGCCGGGGCGATGATCTGCGCCTTGCCCCCCGTCACGTCCGCTTCGGCGATCACTCCGCGCACCCCGCCGAAGTGGTCGGCATGGCTGTGGCTGTAGATCACCGCCGAAACCGGCCGCGCGCCCAATTGCGCATTGACCAGCGCGAGCGCGGCCGCCGCCGTCTCCCTCGTCGTCAGCGGATCGACCAGCACCCAGCCGGTCTGCCCCCGGATCACAGTCATGTTGCTAAGGTCGAAGCCGCGCACCTGCCACACCCCGTCCGCCACCGCGAACAGGCCGTGCCGCTTGAGCAAGCCCACCTCGCGCCACAGCGAGGGGTTGACGCTGGCAGGCGCGGGGCCTTGCACCCAGTCATAGGCGGCCATGTTCCACACCGCCTTGCCTGCTGCATCGCGGATCAGCGGATCGGCAGCACTCGCCACAAAGCCTTGCGCGGCAAAGGCGGCATCGCGCCCATCCTCGGGTGGCAGCGCGGCATGGGCGGCCTGCTGCCCCGCCATGGTTGCCGCACTGGGCGGCTTGGGTGCCAAAGCCGGATCAGCGGCGGTGCCGCCTGCTGCTTGGGCAAAGGCGCTCCCTGCCAGAAGCGGCAAGGCCCCCACCGAAGCCAAAGCCCCCACATAAGCCAAAGCCAAGGCCAGTGGTCGCCGCCGCGCCCGCGCCGCACCATGCATCGCCATCCCCTCCGGTTGTTCTTGTCAGCCCAGCTTGTCCGCTAGCACACCGTCTGACAAGAGCCGGATAGAGCCATCAGTGGGACTGCGGCGCCCCGGCCTTCGTCCCGAATCGGCCTGACTTGCGGAAGCGCACCATCCAGCGATCCAGAAACAAGCCGAGCGGCCGCGCCTGCACGCCAAGCTCAGCCAGCCCCGGCAGATTGCCACTCGCCACGTTGCCTTGGCGCAGCAGGGTCCACTGGTCGCGGCTCATCGGTGCTCCAGGCAGCCAGCCGGTCAGCGTTGCGAACGCGGCCGAGATGCCGTCCGGCAGCTCGAGGAAGCGCGGGTTGCGGCCCGCCGATTTGGCGATGCGGCGGTTGAGATCGCCGATGGTGATCACTTCGGGCCCGCCCAGTTCAAAGGTCTGGCCGGCAATGGCCGCCGGGTTGGCCACGGCATTGGCGATGGCTTCGGCCACATCATCGACGAACACCGGCTGAAACGGCGAGTCGGCTGCAAACACCGGCATAACCGGCGCACTGGCAATCAGCCCGGCAAACAGATTGATGAACGCATCATCTTCACCAAACACGACCGAGGGGCGCAGGATCACCGCTTCGGGATAAGCCGCCAGCACCGCCGCTTCGCCCGCCGCCTTCGAACTGGCATAGCCAACCGAAGAGCCGGCATCGGCCCCGATCGCCGAAACATGGACGAAAGCCTTTGCGCCCTTGGCCCGCGCAATCGCCGCCATCTGTCCGGCGCCCGATCCCTGCACGGCATCGAGCTGGCCCTTGAATACGCCAACCAGATTGACCACCGCATCGCAGCCCGTGAGCGCCACTTCCAGCGTGTGCGGCTTGGTCACGTCGACCGCCACAAGCTGCACTTTGCCCAGCCCGCCCAGGGTCTTGACCCGGAAGCCGCGCTCCGGATGGCGGCTGCACACGCGCAGCCGGGCGCCGCGCGCCAGCAGCGCCTGCGCCACGTGCGTGCCAATGAAGCCGCTGCCGCCCACCAGCGCAATGAGCTGCCCATCGAGATCGCGCGTCATGTCCTTGCTCATCGTTGTTCGACCCATGTCCGTTTGCCGCTTGCCCTTGCCACACCCGCGCCCCTCACTTCAATGGCTTACCACGCCCACGGCCCGACAAATGCAAACCCCGGTTGACTTGCGCCAGACCCTGCCCTATCGGCGCCCTCCTACCCGGCGAAGAGCGCATCTGCTCCTCGCTACCGTGCCCAGATGGCGGAATTGGTAGACGCACCAGCTTCAGGTGCTGGCGCTCGCAAGGGCGTGGAGGTTCGAGTCCTCTTCTGGGCACCAAAACTCCTGCGGGAGTGGCATCAAAAT
>JAIXYF010000320.1 GCA_027490345.1 Novosphingobium sp. | reverse complement strand
TTGCCGCCGCGATCAGCCGAGTGGACGAAAATGGCCAGCCCGCCGCTGGCTGGCAACCGCAAGAACGCGTCAGCCGCGAAACCACGCTGGCGGCCTATACTGCCGATGCCGCCTATGCCGGTTTCGCCGAAAAGCGCTTCGGCCGCCTTGCCCCGGGGCTGCGCGCCGATTTCATCTTCGTCGATACCGATCCGATGACGGCCACGCCCGAAGCGATCCGCAAGACCAGCGTGCTTGAAACCTGGGTGGGCGGCGGCAAAGTGTGGGACGCGGCAAAGCCCGAAGGCGGCGCGAGCGGCGCAGAGCCGGTGAAGAAGTAAGGACCAAGGCGATGGCCGAGCTGATCCTGCACCATTACCCCGAATCGCCGTTTTCGGAGAAAGTGCGCGCCATCTTCGGCGCGAAGGGCCTTGCATGGCGCTCGCTGCAGGTCTCGATGGTCATGCCCCGCCCGGCTACCATCGCGCTGACAGGCGGCTACCGGCGCATTCCCGTGCTGCAGGTGGGCGCCGACGTCTATTGCGATACCGCGCTGATTGCCGAGTATCTTGATGGTCTGGGCAATGGCCCCAGTCTCTATCCCGCAGGCCATGTCCTCGCGGCCCAGACGCTGGCGCGCTGGGTCGATACCGAGCTGTTCTGGGCCGCCGTCACGCTGCGTTTCCTGCCCGAAAACATGGGAGGGTTCTTCACCAATCCCGCCACCGCGCAGGCCTTTGCTGAAGACCGCGCCAACTTTGCCCAGGGCGCGCAAGTGCGCAGGCCATCGGTCGATGAAGCCCGCGCGCGCTACGCCCGCTTCCTCAGCGAAATGGAAACCCAGCTCGGCGATGGCCGCCCCTACCTGTTTGGGGCGGACTGGAGCATTGCCGATTTCTCGGTCTACCACATGCTGTGGTTCATCCACGCTGGCGGCGGCATGGCCGAATGGCTGGGCGCCCGTCCTCATGCCGCAGCGTGGATGGAGCGGATGCGCGCGTTCGGGCAGCACCCGGGCCAACCCGTTTCAGCCGAAGACGCCCTTACCGCCGCCCGTGATGCGCAGCCGCTGGCCATCGAACAGACGAGCGACTTGCCCGGCATCCCGCCCGGCACCGAAGTGAACGTCGCCCCTGTTGATTATGGCGTGATGCCCAGCCACGGCACTCTCCTGCGCTGCGATACTGATGGCATCGTGATCCGCCGCGAACACGCGCTGACCGGCGCGGTCAACGTGCACTTCCCCCGGCACGGGTTCAGCGTGACGCGGTATTAGAGGCGTCAGGCCGCGGCTTCGGCTTCGGCTTCAGCCTTGGCCTTTTCCGCGGCGTCCTTGTTCTCGGCAAAGCGCATGACAACGAGCGTGCCTTCAAACAGGAACCACAGCGGAATCGCGAGCATCAGCTGGCTGAGCACATCGGGCGGGGTGATCACGGCGGCGAGCGCGGTGATGCCCACGATCACATAGCGGCGCGCCGCCACCAGTTGCGCGCGGGTCACGATCCCGGCGCGGTTCAGCAGCATCAGCAGCACCGGCAGCAGGAAGCTGATGCCGAACGCGAAAATGAACTGCATGACGAGCGCGAGATATTCCTCGATCCCCGGCAGCGCTTCCAGCTGCAGGCCGCCGCGATCCCCCTGAAAGCCGATGAACCAGCGAAAGGCGGTGGGCATCACGAAGAAATAGGCCAGGCTGGCGCCTGACCCGAACAGGACCGGGGTAGCCACCAGAAACGGCAAAAACGCCTTCTTCTCGCGCGCATAGAGCCCCGGCGCGATGAACGCCCAGAGCTGGTTGGCAATGATCGGAAAGCTGACGAGAAACGCCGCGAACAGCGCAACCTTGAGGTCGACGAAGAACGCCGAGTAGAGCTTGGTATAGATCAGCTTACCCTGCCCCGCCGGAAAGGCATGGACCAACGGCTGGACCAGGATCGCCAGAATCCGGTCGGCAAAATAGAAACAGACCACGAAAGCCGCGGCAAGGGCATAGACACAGCGCAGCAGGCGGATGCGCAGTTCGAGCAGGTGATCGAGCAGCGGGGCCTGCGTCTCATCGATATCGGTGATCATCAGGCCGCGCCCCCGGCAGGCCCGCGCGCGCGCGCAGGGCGCTCGCTGATGGGGAGAAGTTCGGCCAAAGGTTCGGCCAAAGGTTGGGGCAGCAGTTCAGGCTGGGGTTCAGTTGGCGCGACAGCCGCGATGTCGGGATCAACCGGCGCTGGCAGCGGCTGCATCAAGGCAGGCGGCGGATCGTTCTGGTCGGTCGTCGCATCGGCAGTCTGGCCCGAAGCCGGATCAGGAGCGGGATGCGCTGCCATGATCGCGGCGTTCTGCTCTTTCCACTTGCGCTCCATCTCCTCCATCTCCGCCTCGCGGATCATGGTTTCGATGCCGGTGCGAAAATGGCCGGAAACGCGCCGGATCTTGCCGATCCAGCGCCCGGCCGTGCGCAGCGCCAGCGGCAGATCCTTGGGACCAATGACGATGATCGCCACGATCACAACGAGCAGCATCTCGTCTGGCGCAATGCCGAACATCGGATCAGGCCTGAAGCGTCAGAGGATCAGGCGGCAGGGCCGGAGCCAGCCTGCTCGGCCGCAGTCGGCGCGGCGGGAGCGGCAGGGGCCACCGGCTGCTGCTGGATCTGCGCGGGCGGCTGGACCAGCGGCGTTTCTGCGCCCTCGTTCATGCCTTGTTTGAAGCTTTTGATTCCCTTGCCGAAATCACCCATCATCTCGGAAATCCGGCCACGGCCGAACAGGATGAGGACTACAAGCGCCAGAATGATCAGATGCGGAAGCGACAGACCGCCCATGGAAATTCTCCTTTATACCCCCCAGATAGGGTATCTTCAGCGAAACTGCCAGCAAGCTCATGCAGATTCGTCAAGCGGCGACTCATCGTCTGCCTCTTCATGCCCCTGTTCATCCATGTGCCCGGCAAACACCGCCTCGACCGGATCGAGCAGCCCGGCCGCGCGCAGTTCCTCGATTCCCGGCAGATCGCGCCGCGATTCAAGGCCGAAATGAGCCAGAAACGCAGGCGTGGTGGCATAGATCGTCGGGCGGCCCGGCCCCTCGCGGCGGCCCGCCACTTTCACCCAGCCCGCTTCCATCAACACGTCGAGCGTGCCCCTTGCTGTCTGCACCCCGCGGATCGCCTCAATCTCGGCGCGGCTGACGGGTTCGTGATACGCGATGATCGCCAGCGCCTCGGTCGCCGCGCGCGAAAGGCGGCGCACGTCCTCGCGCTCGCGGCGCAGCAGGTGCGCCAGATCGGGCGCGGTCTGGAAATGCCAGCAGCCGCCGCGCAAGACCAGCTCCACCCCGCGCCCAGCATAGTGCGCACAAAGCGCCTCCAGCGCCGCCGCCACATCCGCTCCGCCCAGATGGCGCGATAGCTCCTCGGCGCTCAGCGGCGCTTCGGCGGCGAAAAGTGCCGCCTCAACCGCGCGCTCCAGATCGTTCAAGTTGTGCCTCGCCGCAGCATGATGGGCGCAAACGTGGCGTCCTGCGCGATTTCCACTTTGCCCTGCTTGGCCAGTTCAAGCGCGGCCACGAAGCTGGAAGCCAGCGCCGAACGGGCCAGACGCGGATCGGCCCCGGCCTCCTGCGGCGGAAGAAACAGCTTGAGCTCGGTCCATTCGATCGCCGCGCCGATCAGCGCCTCGACCCGGGCAATCGCCGCCTCCAGCGTCATCACCGGCCGCGCGCGGACCATGTGGACCACCGG
>JAIXYF010000417.1 GCA_027490345.1 Novosphingobium sp. | reverse complement strand
CCCACGGCGGCAATCAGGCCATCGGTCGCGGCGTTATCACTGCGCGTGATGGAAAGCTCCATCAGGCTCTGCGCGGTCATCACTTCGCCGGGCCTCACCGCAGCAACCGCTCCGCCTGATCGCGCAACGGGGACCATCATCGGAAAGGTCTGGTCAAGTCGGAGCCGACCTTGTTCCACGCCGGCCAGATACGTGGCGGCGATGGCGATCTTGGCGGTGCTGGCCATCGGAAACGGCATGTCGCCGTTGATCATGATCTGCCCGCCGCCATCGAGATCGACCGCCGCAACACCGATCCGGCCGCGCCCCTGCGCAACGATTGCGGCCACCTGCTGTTCGATGGCGGCATCGCGGGCGGATTGCAGGCTGGAGCCAGGGCGGGCCTGTGCAGGCGCAGCGACAAGCAAGGCCGGCACCAGCACGGGCGCGGCGCACCACAGCGCAGCCGCAAACCATTTGCCCATCCTGTTTTCGCCCAAAGCCATCCATCACCCCTTAGGCTGAGACCCATTTAGGATCTGTTAGCAGCCTAACCGATTGTGATTGCGCTGCAAGTGCGCCAGCGGGCAAATGGTCGTGCAGCCAGCGCGCTCTGCCGTATCGCGCCTCAGTCAACGTTGCGCGGCGCCGCCAACCCGGTGCTGGACATTAACCGCGCGATTAAGGATAGTGCCTCGATACGGGGAAAAACGGCCACGCGAAGGGCCGGGCAAGAGGAGCGGATGGCGGCAGAGGCGCAGCACAATCTGGCGGAAGGCCTGGCCGATGGCCTTGGCCGCGTGATGGGCCGAACCGGCCGGGCTGGCCCGGTTATCGGACTGCTGCGCCTGTCTGGCGGTGCCAACATGCAAAGCTGGCGTTTCGAGGTGGGCGGCGAAGCTTTCGTCCTGCGCCGCGCGCCTTCAGCGGAATGGGTTGCAGGCCGCGCGCTTGATATGACCAAGGAAGCCGCCGTGATCCGCGCGGCGCTGGCGGGCGGCGTCCCCGCGCCGGAAGTGGTGGCCGAACTGACGCCGGGCGATGATATCGGCCTCGGCTTCATCATGCGCTGCGTGCCGGGTTCGCCCGATCCCGAAAACGCGCTGTCCTCCCCGCCCGTGCTGCTGGAGGAAATCGCCGCCGCGATGGCCCGCGTCCATGCGCTGGATCCGGCGCAGTTGCGCTTCCTGCCCGTGCTTGAACCTGCCGCCGGGGTGGAGGGCCTTGCGGCGCAGTTTGCGCAGTGCGGCGGCGATCGCCCACCCATCGCGCTCGGCCTGGCTTGGCTCCGCGCCAATTTGCCGCCGCCCGCGCCGCTTGCCGTGCTCCACGGTGATCTGCGCATCGGCAATATCATGGTTGAGGATGGGCACCTCAGCGCCTTGCTCGATTGGGAGCTCGCGCATCTCGGTGATGCGCATGAAGACCTCGCGTTTGGCTGCATGACGGTGTGGCGTTTTGGCCGGTTGGACAAGCGCGGCTTCGGCCTCGGACAGATTGACGATCTTGCCTGCGCCTATCAGGCAGCGGGCGGCACGACATTCGATCCGCAGCGCTTCCGCTTCTGGTTGATCTACCGCACGGTGTGGTGGGCGCTCTCCGCGCTGTCGATGGGCAAGGGCTGGCGTGGCGGCGCTGATCGCTCGCTCGAACGCGTGGTTGTGGCACGGCGCGCATCCGAGCAGGACCTCGATCTCCTGCTTCTCCTGGAAGCCGATGCGCCCGAAGCGGAACGCTTGCGCCCTCTGCCGCCTTCATCGCCGCCGCCATTTGTAGGCGAGGGCGAGCCCAGCGCTGCCGAAATCCTCACTGCCGTGTCCGAATGGCTCGCCGCTGCGGTCAAGCCGCACATGGCCTCCGGGCGCGAGCGGTTCGAACTCGCGGTCGCGCAGAACGCGCTCGGCATTGTGCGCCGCGAACTGGCGGGCCGTCCGAGCCCGCACGACAAGGCGCTGTGCGATGCGATTCTGGCCGGGCGTACCACGCTGGCGCAGCCGGGCTTGCTGGCCGATTTGCGCCGCCGCGTGCTGGATACGCTCGCCGCCGATATGCCGAAATATCCTGCGCTCAGCGAAGCGCGCCGAATTTGGGAGAGCCTGACATGAACTTCGACCTGCCGCAGGAGCTGATAGACTACCTCGCCGAACTCGACGCTTTCATCGATGCCGAGATCAAGCCGCTCGAACAGGCGGACGACAACATCCGCTTCTTCGATCATCGCCGCGAATATGCGCGCACCAATTTCGAGGATCAGGGCCTGCCCCGCCACGAATGGGAAGCCCTGCTGGTGGAGGCGACCCGCCGCGCCGACGCGGCTGGCCACTGGCGCTTTTCCGCCCCCAAGAAATACGGCGGCAAGGACGGCAAGAACCTGTGGATGGCGGTGATTCGCGATCACTTCACGCAGAAGGGCCTTGGCCTGCACAATGACTTGCAGAACGAGCATTCGATCGTCGGGAACTTCCCGTTCGTGAACATGTTCGAGCATTTCGGCACGCCGGAGCAGCAGGAAGAGTTCATCCTCGGCGGCTTTGCGCGCACGCGCCGCGTTTCCTTCGGCCTGACGGAAGCGCGGCATGGCTCAGACGCGACGCACATGGAAACCCGCGCTGTGCGCGAAACGCGTGATGGCGTGCCCGGCTGGCGGATCGATGGCGAGAAGATGTGGATCACCGGGATGCACGTAGCCAGCCACTGCGCCGTGTTTGCGCGCACGGCGGGAGAGCCGGGCGATGCACGCGGGATCACCTGCCTCCTCGTGCCCAACCCGACCGAAGGGCTGGTGATCGAGGAGTACCTGTGGACCTTCAACATGCCGACGGACCACCCGCGCCTCTCGCTCACCAATG
>JAIXYF010000156.1 GCA_027490345.1 Novosphingobium sp. | reverse complement strand
GGCAGTTGGGTGCAAGCCGGAACTATGTCGTGATCGCCCGCCGGCAGGACAAACCCTGACCTTCGCGCCATTGCGCACCTCACCACCAGCACGAGAGGTTTTCGATCGCTATGAACACTTCCGGTTCAGGTCCGGTCCCGCGCAAGGTTTACCAGTCTCTCGATCTGTTGCGCGGGATCGCGGCGCTGGCCGTTGTGGGACGGCATCTCGAAGCGGGGCTGGCGGGATGGCTGCCGAGCAGCAGCCTTGCGGTCGATTTGTTTTTTGTTCTCAGTGGCTTTGTCATCCAGCATGCCTACAGCGCGCGGCTGGAGCAGGGACTTGGGCTTGCGGCGTTCATGCGCTTGCGAGTCATCCGGCTATATCCGCTTTATGTGTTGGGCACGGCGATCGGCGCCGCGATCTTTGCCGCGCAAATGCTGTTTGGTCTGGGCGGTGATGTCCGTGCTGCGCTCGCCAGCTTGGTCCTCGGCGTGCTTTTCCTGCCGGCGTGGCGGTGGCTTTCAGCCGATCATGCGCACCTCTATCCCTTTGATTTTCCTTCATGGTCTCTGTTCTGGGAACTGGTCATCAACTTGCTGTACGCCGTGATCGTGCGCAAACTGGGCTGGCGTTTGCTCGTGGCTCTGCTGTGGATAGGGGCGGCGATGCTGTTCGTCTGCGCCGGGTGGTATGGCCAACTCAGTGGAGGTTCCAATTTCACGAACGCCGCATCGGGCGGATTGCGCGTGGTGTACTCGTTCTTTGCCGGGGTGGCGATCTATCGCATCCGGCAGGCCGGATTGCTGCGCGGGCTGCGTCTGCCGCCGGTGGTGGCGGGCGCAATCCTGATCGTGATCCTGGCTTTGCGCCCTGAACCGGCGGTGGCCTACGATCTCGCCGCCATCCTGATCGCGTTCCCCCTGCTGGTGTTTGCCTCGACCGGCGAGCCGCAGGAGCGCCCCTGCCGGGCCTGCGCATTTCTCGGTCGGATATCCTATCCGATCTATGTTTTGCACATACCGGTGTTGACCGCGATTGCGGCGACTTTTGCGAAAGCAGATTATTGGTGGCACGGGATGCAGGGGATCCAGGCACCGCCAGAGCTGAGGCCGGGGTTGGAAATGGCCTTGGTGGCGGGAGTCGTTGGTCTAGCCTGGCTGGCCGACCGGTTGGTGGACCAGCCTGCGCGCCAATGGCTGCTGCACAAGACAAGCGGGCGATAAGCTGAGCCCCGGATCGCGGGCACGCCCGAAGGAGCTCATCGTGCCGTGCCGTGGCTCTTGCCCCTGCTTCGAGAAGAACGGGGAGGCGCGGTAGGCATTGTTTATGCCTTAGGGCAAAGGCCCCTCGGGCAGCCCCAGTGCGGCCCGGTCCGCGGTCGCGCCAGCAAGGTCGATGCCCGCCAAGGCCGCGCGGGCCTGTGCGTCCAGCAGGCGCACGCCTGCATCGGTGGCGGCTTCTTCGCGCATGTTGAGGAGGAAGAAGTCGCTCGCGCCAAGATCGAAGCGGCGGCGTTCGGCGGCGGCGAGATCGGCAGCCAGCGCCGCTTCGTCGGCGGCGAGGCGGGCGGTTTTGGCGGCGCCGTCGACCGCGATGGCGATGCCCTTCACTTCGACTGCGATCTGCTCGCGCACGAGCTGCTGGCGGGTGCGCAGACCATCGATTTCGGCGTTGGCTTCGGCGATCTTGCCCTTGGCGGCGCGGCGCTGCAGCGGGACGGTGAGCCGGATGCCGACAATGGCTTCCTCGCCATTGCGCGAATTGCCGCCGCGGCCCTTGGCGCCAATATCATAGGCCAGCTCGCCGCGCACATCGAGGCGGGGCTTGAGTTCGTTTTCCGCTAGCGCGAGCCTCAGTTCGGACTGGGCGAGGCGGGCGCTGAGGGTCTGGACGTCAGGCCGGTCAATGGGCTGTCCGGGACGGGTGGGCCGGAAACCGGGGAGGCTGGCAGGCAGGCGTTCGGGGCCAGCGATCAGGCGTTCGCCGTTGTCGTCGCGGTAGAAGAACGAAAGCGCGTTGGCGGCGGCATCATATTCCTGCTGCGAGCGCACGACGAGCGCGCGGCGGCGAACGATATTGGTATCGGCCTCGGTCAGCAGGATCATCGGGCGCGCGCCAAGCTGAACCTGTCGGGCAATGCCGGCGCGGCGCTGTTCGGCCAGATCAAGCAGGGCCTGATAGGCCTTGAGGCGCAGGCCGGCTGCGACCCAGTTCTGATAGGTGGCGGCGGCGCGCGCCTGCACGCCGATGGCGACCATCTCGCGTTCAAGCCGGGCGGCATCGATATCGCGCGCGGCCAGGGCGATGCGGCCGCGCCGATCATCGATGGCGCGGTCACGCAGCAGGGCAAACAGGCCGCCGATCTTCAGCTCGCCCAAGCGGTCGGTATAGGCCTTGTCCTCATAGATCGGGAAGGTGCCGCTGCTGACCCGGTAGCCGCCATAGATCGAGCCGCCGTTGCTGGTGAGCGGGCGCGAGGCTTTGCTTTCGAGATAAGTTCCCGAATAGAAACCGAGCACCCGGCTCTGCGCATCGACATCGAACACGGTGTCAAACGCGCCTTGCGCCGAGAGCGCGCGGCCTTCTGCCTGGCGGACGCGGGCCATCGCCTCGACAATCTGGGGCGCCTGTTGCGCGGAGCTGGCGAGCACTTCGTTCAGCGTGAGGGGAGCGGCTTGCTGGCCCGCTGCGGCAAGCGGCCACAGCAGCGCCAGCACGGCCATCAGTCGGCGGATCATTTCGGCTTTCCGGCCTTGCGCACGGTGGCGTCGTCGTCCTTGCCGCCCTTGCCGCTCATCGAAGCCTTGATATCATCGCTGAATTCCAGCGGGAAATCATTCAGCTGGCGCCACAGTTCATAGCCCACCGGCACGGTTTCCATCTGGATCCAGCCGCGCACCTTGGCGCCCAGCTTGGTGAAGCGCAGATCGGGCCATGGGCGCTTGCCGGGCGCGGGTTCGATCAGGACGCGGAACAGATTGCCCGCGTTGGATGTGGGATCGAGCGCGCGCACGCGGCCATCGAAGATCCCTTGGGCGAGCGAGGGCCAGCCGCTGAACTGGATCGCGGGCCAGCCTTCGAATTCGAGCCGGACCTGCTGGCCGGGGCGCACCAGCGCAATATCGCGGCCATCGATATAAAGTGCGATGGCGCGCTCCGCCGTTTCAGGCGCGACACTGGCGAGCACAGTGCCGGCCGAGACGACGCCTCCCGAAAGCGCGGCATTGACCATCTGGATCCGCCCGGCGCGCGGCGCGCGGACAAGCTGGCTGGACTGGCGGGCGACCATCACATCGATGCGCTGCAGCTTGGCGCGCGATTCGGCCAGCTTGGCGCCGCCTTCGGCCACCTTGATCTGCGCCAGTTCGACATCGCGGCGGGCGATGAGGCCTTCGCGCCAGAGCGCCTGCGCGCGATTGACATCGAGCATGGCGGTGGCGCGCGACTGGGTGACCGAGGCGATTTCCGCTTCGATCTGGGCGCGTTCGGCAGCGAGGCGCGAGAGATAATCGGGATCGAGATCGACCACGCGGGCAATGGGATCCCCCGCCGCGACCAGCTGGCCGTCCTTCACGTACCATTCGGCAATGCGTCCGCCAACCAGCGCGGCCACATCGGCGGGGCGATCATCGGGATTGAGCGCGACAACCTGGCCATCGCCATTGGCGGTCTGCACCCAGGGCACGAACGCCATGACCAGCGCGGCCGCCGTGATCGCCAGCGCGACCATCCACGCGGTGATGATGAACACGCGCGGCGCGCGCATCCCCGCCAGCGTGGGGAAATGCTGGATATGTTCAAGCCTATAGGCCACGCGTGGTCTCCCGGTTCCGGTCCTGCCGGTCCTTGACATGGGCTTGCAGTTCGGCGGCCGAAGCGAAGCGGATCTGTTCGCGGCGGCCGAGCCACAGCCAGCCATCGAGCGCGAAGGCGCCGGGGCGCGAGGTGCACACCAGTACGGTGGTGCCCGCTGCCTTGAGCCGTTCGAGCACGCCAAACAGCTGCGCGGGCGGCATCACATCGAACACCGGCGCAAGGACGAGGACTTTGGGGCAGGCCAGCAGCGCGTTGGCGAGCTTCAGTTCCATCACTTCGCCCACGGTGAGCGGCCAGCCCGAGGAGGCGAGGGGGGTATCGAGGCCATCGGGCAGCATGGCGATGCGTTCGCTCAGGCCAACCGCTTCGATGGCATCGAGAATGCTGGCCGAGGTGGCATCCGAGACCGCCAGATCAAGGTATTCGCGGATGGTGACTTCCACAATCGTCGGCCGGTCGAGCACGATGATCTCGGAGCGCAGCAGATACATGTTGAGCCCGCCCAGATCCGAGCCGCCCACCGTGACCAGCCCATGATCGGGCGCGACATGGCGCTTGAGCAGCATCGAGAGCGTGCGTTCCACCCCGGCCTCGGGCACGGTGACAAGGCGCTCCCCAGCCGCGAGCGCGAAATGGAGCTGGGTTTCGCCAAGCCGCACATCGCGCAGGGCAATCGCGCCATCACGCGGGCCGTGGTTGCTGGGAATGGGCAGCTTTTCCTGCGCGATGCCATAGAGCAGCGACAGTTCCTCGCAGCTGGCAACGAGATCGTAGAACGTATCGAGATACCAGCCCAGCTGGCTCACGCCATAGAACACGCCCGAGAGGATCAGTTCTGCGCCGACGAGCTGGCCGATGGTCAGCTCGCCCGCCAGGATCAGATTGCCGCCCAGCGCGAGCAGCGCCGCCGAGGCGATGGCATAGAGCATGAAGAACGCCAGCGTCTGCGCGAAGCTGTAGCGGAAATACTTCTTGTGCTTGGCGATGTAGTTGGCGGTGGCGGCCTCGGACCGGTCCATCGCGAAGCCGACATGGCGGCTGGACTTGTAGAAGCCGTTGGAGCCGCCGACGCTTTCCAGCCAGCGCGCGGTATCGTGCTTGGCGTGGCTGAGCGCGACCGCGCTGGTCATCGAACCGCGCGACCACACCAGCCACACGATCAGCAGCGCAAGCAGCAGCACCACGTTGAAGGCGAGGAAGAAGGGGTGATAGAAGCTGGTGACAACCAGACCGACCGCCGATTGCAGCACGATGGTGAAGCCGCCGATGAGCAGGCTGGGCACGGCCTTTTGCACGACGGTGAGATCGAAGAACCGGTTGAACAGATCGGCCCGGCGCGCATCGCCGAAAAAGGGATCGCGCGCATGGACCGCGCGGATCGTGATTTCGGCAACGATGCGGGCGAACAGGCGCCGCTCGAACAGGTTCATCACCACCACCCGCAGCGAGCTGAGCAGCGCCACGATGAACAGCAGCGTAAACAGCAGGCCGGCGAGCGTCCACAACTGCGCAGGCTGCGCAGT
>JAIXYF010000025.1 GCA_027490345.1 Novosphingobium sp. | reverse complement strand
GTGATGATCGTGGGCAGCGGGGTGCCCTTCTCGACCTCTTGAGTCGCGGCGTTGAATTCCTTGCAGAAACCCATGATGTTGACACCGCGCTGACCGAGCGCAGGCCCGATCGGCGGCGAAGGCTTGGCTTCGCCAGCCTTCACCTGCAACTTGATATACCCGTCAATCTTCTTGGCCACTGGGGCCTCCTTTCGTCCTGTTGGCGCGCATTCACGCCGCAGAGTGAGCGGTCAGACGGGCACCGTTCAACTGAACTGGGCACCCTCCCGCGCGGAATCAGGCAAAGCGCAAGCCCCTGCCGGAAGCGTGCGCCATTAGCGGGGACACGCCCGTTTGGCAATGGGGCACACTTGCGGCCAGCAAAGCCCCAACCCGTTCGGGGAGGGGTGCCCGGCCCTTCAGATGAACACAAAGTCGCTCAGCCCCGGCGTAGGACCGATGCCAAGGTCTGCAATCTGGATTATTTCTGGCACAAAGAAAAAAATCTCACCATCGGGTTTGTCAGTAAAACTTTTTGCATTTGGGCTATAATAAAGTATCTGGTGACCCTCAAAATTTGGCGCAATAAAAAACATATTTTTATCCGGCTCGTACATTGCATCCGCCAATTGATTTTTTATCATCTGGATTGATGCCGCTTCGGACAGTATAAAAAGATCACTACTGAAGTCCAGGTCACTTATACTCGTAACGACGCGGTCAAAGCTGGCGTCGGTGAAGCCAAATGCCGCGCTGCTGAACACCAGCTCGTCGGTGCCGGGCACAAAATCGGTGATCGTATCGCCGCCTTCTTCCTTGCTGTTCCACACAAAGCGGTCCACCCCGCCGCCGCCCGTCAGCCTATCCGCGCCCAACCCGCCGGTGATCGTGTCCGCCGCCGATCCGCCGATCAGCGTGTTGGCGCCTTCGGTGCCGATCAGCGTGGTGTTCAGCACATTCCGGCTGAAATCGGCATTCTCGAAGCCAGTGGCGTCAAACTGGAAGTTGGTGCCTGAGTAGACCTCGGTGATCGTGCCCGCGGCGAGATCAACCGTGACCGCTTGGGGCGTATCAGTGAAATCAGTGCTGTCCAGCCGCACCGTGTCGATGCCCGCATCACCGGCAAGCCCCCGCGAATGGTAGAGATCATAGCCGATGACATCATCGCCATCGCCGCCAGACAGGGTATCGCCGCCGCCCCCGCTCACGATCACATCGTTCTGGCGGGTGCCGGTGATCGTGTCATCGCCCTCGGTGCCATTGATCCGCACCAGATCGCCGTCACTCCAATCATTGAAGGCAAGGGACGAAAGGTCCAGCAGGTCGCTGCCTGAAAGGTTCACCACCAGTGTTTCGACCGAAGCGGCAAGAAGGCCGTTGCCGAGAATAGTGGTCAGGGCCGCCGCTTGCATACTGGTCAGGTTCGCGGTCAGGTCACGGGCAACGACAAAGCCTGTCGCCGCGTCAACCGCGGCCAGAGTTAGCGTCTCGACACCGCTGATCGTCGCCCCAGTCAGATCGGTGGTATCTCGCAAGATAATCTCGTCGCTGCCGCCCCCGCCATTGATGATGTCGCCCTGCGCTTCCAGCGTGGAGCGCAGGATAAAAAAGTCATCGCTGGTACCACCAGTCAGCAGATCAGGGCCCAGCCCGCCGATGATCTCCGCCCCGCCAGCGCCCGCCGTGATGGTATCCGCCCCGCTGCCGCCAGTGAGAAGGCCGAACGCATTACTGGGCCCTGTCAGCGTCACGCCCACCGTGGAGGCGGAGGCATCGACGCGTTCGAAGTTTGTGACCTGGCCGCCTTTGCCGCCCGTGGTCCGGTTCTGATTGCCAGTCTGGCTCAGATCGATGGTGAACCTTTTCGATGCGTCCGTCGGATCGAGGGGGGAAGTGATCCTCAGTACCAGCGTATCGGCGTTCGCGCCGCCATCGAGGGATGCAACGCTTCGGTTGCCATCAAACGTGATCCGGTCGGCCCCCGAGCCACCATCGATGTCCACGCCTTCCAGATAGCCTCCGGACGGCGCAAAGCTCACCGTTTCGTTGCTTCCGGTGCCGATGAAGCTCGCGATGGATCCGGACAGCGTGAGGCTGGCATCGCCGCCGCCGGCGGTGGCAACAACATGGATCGCATCGCCAGCATCGGCGTTGATCAGCGTCAGCTTCGACAGATCGGTGGTCGAGCCGGGCGAAAGCTGCACGGTATACGTCTGCGTTTTGGTATCCGGGCCAGACAAGCTGCCGATTTGGGTGAGCTGCGCCGCATTTTCGCCGCTGATGGTGACTGTGGCACTGGCACCGCCGAACAACAGAAGCTGCTCCACGCTGGTCAGCGTGTTGCCCAGAAAATTCATGGATCGATCGAAAATGATGCGATCCACACCAGCGCCGCCGTCGAAACTGTCGCCGGTCCTGAAGGTATTCCCACCGAAAAGGCGCAGCGTATCCGTTCGCGCTCCGCCTTTGATCGTATCGATCCCGCCGGCATCGGCAACATTGATGCGGCCTTTGGTAAGATCGGCTGCATCGATCGTGTTGGTCCCGGCCGAGCTCTGGATCACGATCTGGTCAGCGACTTCAGCCAGGGGCACAGCAATGTTGGCGTCGGTCAGCGTCAGGCTATTGCCTTGCGCTGAAAGAACGATCTCCTCCACCCCGGTTACCTTGGCAAGATCATCGAATTCCAGCAGCCCGCCGGAAAGCAGCCGCAAGATATCATATCCGCCGCCGCCCTGAATGCTGTCCCCATCAAGGTTCATGGCGGCGATGCTCACCGTGTCGCCCCCTTCGCCGCCCGTGAAGCGGGCGATGGAGGAGGACAGCGTGACTTGGGTAGCGGTGCCAGCGCCGCCAAGGCTGACGACATTGATCGCATCGCCCGCATCGCGGTTCAGCAGCGTCAGGTTGGAAAGATTGGTGGTAGAACCGGCGGTGAGCCGCACGGTGTAGGTTTGCGTGAAACCGTCAAGGCCGACGACATTGGTAATCGTGCGCAGCCGCGCAGCATTCTCGCCGCTGATGGCCACATTCGCAGCGGCCCGCGCTTTGTAACTCAGTTGTTCGACATTGGTGATGGAATTGCCAAGGAAATCCATCGACCGGTCGAAAACGATAGAGTCATCCCCCCCACCGCCATCGATGGTATCGCCTGCAGCAAACAGATTGCCACCTTCGAAACGGACCTCATCACCCCCCCCGCCGAGCGCGATGGCCTGCATCCCGCCGCGATCTGTCACCGAGTCGCTCCCTTCGCCGCCCGTGAAGCGGGCGATGGAGGAGGACAGCGTGACTTGGGTAGCGGTGCCAGCGCCGCCAAGGCTGACAACGTTGATCGCATCGGCGGCATCGGCGTTGACCAGCCTCAGGTTCGAAAGATCGGTGATGGAACCGGCGGAAAGCTGCACGGTGAAGATGTCGTCCACTCTGTTGTTGGTTCCACTGCCAACGACCCTCAAACCAGCAGCATTCGCGCCGCTGATGATGACATTCACACCAGCGAAGCTGCTGGCCACAAGCCGTTCGACATTGGTGAGCGTATTGCCCAGAAAGCTCATCGACTGGTAAACAAAGATCGCGTCGTCGCCGCCGCCGCCATCGAATGTATCTCCTGCGACGAACACGCTGCCGCCTGTCCCAATTTCCAGAATATCGACGCCTGCACCGCCCTTGAGCGTATCGGCCCCGCCACCATCCCTGAAGTACAGGCCATTGCTCCCGGTCAGGGCGGAGCCATCAATCGAACTGGCTCCAGCGGTGCCCTGAATGGGGATCAGGCCTACCACACCGGCATAAATGGCGTCGGTCAGAGTCAGCGAATTGCCGCCTGCGGCCAGGTAGATAACTTCGATACCGGATACATTGGCCAACCCTGCGGCCGTGACTTCCCCGGCGGACAAGAGGAGCAGCAGATCACGCCCGCCGCCGCCCGCTACGGTATCGCTCGCCGTCAGCTCGGCTGCGGCAAACGCGAACACATCCCCAGCCGCGCCGCCGCGCAGTACGTCATTGCCACCGCCTGCGATGATCTCGATGTCCCGATCGCCCGTCAGCCCCGAACCATCGACCGTATCGTTGCCGCTGCCGCCGATGACCGTGATCGTGCTGAAATTGCCCACATTGGCATTGCCCAGCGTGAGCGAATTAGTGCCGTTCGCCAGCCGGATCGTTTCCACCCCGGTCACGTTCGCCAGCGCCGCTGCCGTGATCGTGCCCGCTGTGGTGAACTGCAACGTGTCGCGGCCCTCGCCCCCGCTCACCGTGTCGCCCGCAAGCGCAGTCGCCGCAAACCGGAACACATCGTCGCCCGCGCCGCCGCGCAGCACGTCATTGCCCGCGCCTGCCGTGATCACGAAGCTGCGGCCCGCGTCCACAAGCGAGCCGTTGACCACATCGCTCCCGGCGCTGCCCATCACGCTGATGCGCGAATTGGTGGCGCCGGTGAAGTTGCCGTTGATGAACGACAGGGTATTGCCGCCCGCTGCCAGATCGATCACTTCCACGCCCGAGAGCTTGGCCAGGGCTCCCGCCGCCAGTGGGCCCGCAGTCGTCAGCACCAGCCGGTCCGTGCCCCGCCCGCCAACCACGGCATCGCCCGCAAGGTCTGCGGCCTTGAAGCGGAAAATGTCGTTGCCTGTGCCGCCGCGCAGCACATCCAGCCCGGCGCCCGCCGTCACGTCCACCGCGCGCGCGCCGGTCAGCTCGGAAGCATTGACCACATCATTGCCCGCAGCCCCGCCGCGCACGGTGATCCGCCCGCCGGAAACACCCGTGAGATTGGCATTGATCAGCTTGATCGCGTTGCCGCCTTCGGCCAGCTGGAGCGTTTCCACGTCCGAAAGATTGGCCAGCGCGCCTAATGCCAGCACGCCCGCTGAGGTCAGTTGCAGCGTATCGAGGCCAGCGCCGCCGCGCACGGTGTCAAACGCCAGATCGGCCGCGCGGAAGCGGAACGTATCGGCGCCCGCGCCGCCGCGCAGCACATCGTTGCCCGCGCCTGCCGTGATCACGAAGCGGCGGCCCGCGCCCACGAGCGAGCCGTCGACCACATCGCTCCCGGCGCTGCCCATCACGCTGATGCGCGAATTGGCGGCGCCGGTGAAGTTGTCGTTGATGAACGACAGGGTATTGCCGCCCGCAGCCAGATCGATCACTTCCACGCCGGAGAGCTTGGCCAGGGCTCCCGCCGCCAGCGGGCCCGCCGTGGTGAGCACCAGCCGGTCCGTGCCCAGCCCGCCGACCACCGTATCGCCTGCCAGCCCGCCAGCAGCGAAACGGAAGATGTCAGCCCCCGCGCCGCCGCGCAGCACATCCATGCCCGCGCCCGCCGTCACGTCGATCCGGTTCGCGCCGGTGAGGCCCGAGGCATTGACCGTGTCGTTGCCTGCGCCGCCGATCACGTTGATCCGGGCGCCTGCCACCCCGGCGAAGTTGCCATTGGCCAGGGTGAGCGCATTGCCGCCCGCCGCCAGCGCGATTTGCTCGATCCCGGTGATCCCCGCCAGAGGCGCGGTGCCAACCAGCGGCCCCGCCGTGGTCAGCCGCAGCGTGTCAACACCGCCCCCGCCGTTCGCCTTGTCAAGGCTGTTGAGATCGGCCGCCGCCCACAGAAACAGATCCGCTGCCGCTGTGCCGGTGAACGTGTTGTTCGTGGCCTTCTGTCCGGTGAAAGTTGCCATGATCGCTGATGCCCCGCTCTTGTTATGTCAGGAGGGCAGGATAGCCCAATCTCCCGATCGCCAAAGTGACGTAACCGATGCGCACGTGTACCGCGCCTGCTGCACCTCAGATATTGAGAAACAGGAAGTCGTTCAGCGCCGGGGCCGGGCCTTCGCCCAGATCGGCGATCTGGAAGAAGGCGTTGTTTGCGCCGCTGGATGATGCGTTGCTGGTGTAATAGAGCACGCGGCTGCCGCTGGTGGTGGTGGCCACCACAAACATGCCGTGCTGGGTGCTGGTGGAATTGCTGTTCACATAGACACGCACATCAGCCGCGGTCTCAAGCGTCTGGCCCGCGATCAGCAGATCGGTGTTGTTCAGATTAAGCGTGCCCGAGCCGCTGTCGAACGTGGCCTGATCAAAGTCTTTGCCGGCGAAGGTGAATGCTGAACCATAGAAGAAAAGCCGGTCCTCGCCGCGCGTAAAATCGGTGATCCTGTCGTTGCCGTGTTCCTTGACACTCCATAGGAAGCGGTCCGCGCCATCTCCGCCGGTCAGCGTATCGCCGCCGCCAGACCCGATGATACCGTCGTCCGCCGATCCGCCGATCAGGATATTGGCACCGTTGGTGCCAGACACATCGGTGGTAATCGTGTTCAGGCTGAAATCGGCGTTCTCAAATTCCCGCGCATTCGTGACGAAGCTGCTGCCGCCATCGGCACGATCTTCGGTGATCACGCCGTTCAAAAGGTCGATCCTGACCACCGTCAACTTCCCCGGCTCGGCAAGATTGTCCAGCCGGATCGTATCGGTGCCGGCTCCGCCGTTCATCTCCTGCGTCGAGAGCTGGCTATACCCGATCACATCATTGCCGCCGCCGCCGCTCAGCGTATCCGCGCCGAAGCCGCCGTTGATCACATCGTTCTGGCTGGTGCCGGTGATCGTGTCGGCGCCGGTGGTGCCGTTGATCACTACACGGTCTTCGCTGCGCCAATCAAGGAACTCAAGCGACGAAAGGTCAAGCTCGCCGCCCTTGTGGTTCACCACCAGCGTTTCCACGGTGTTGGCCGTGGTGTTGCCATTGATGATTTGCAAGTCTTCCGCCTGCGCGCCCGTAAGTGTCACGGTCAGGTCACGGGCAATGCCAAGGTCCGTCACCGCATCGGTCGCGAACAAGGACAGCAGCTCGATACCGATGATCGTTGTTTCGGTCAAATCGGTGTTGCCCCGCAGAAAGATCGTGTCGGTGCCCCCACCGCCAATGATCGTGTCAGCACGCGCTTCGGCGGTGGAACGGATGATGAAATTGTCGAGCAGCGCATTTCCAGTCAGCACATCCGCGCCCAGCCCGCCCGTGATCCTCGCGCCGCCCACGCCTGCCGTGATGGTATCCGTCCCGCTGCCGCCAGTGAGACGGCTGAACACATCATCGTGCCCCGTCAGCGTCACGCCCGCCGTGGAGGCGGAGGCATCGACGTGTTCGAACTTGGTGATCAGGGTGAAGGTGAACGACGTGAACGACCCGCTGCTCGTGTACTGGTCTTCCCGCGCCAAATTGATTGTGGCGCCGCCGGTCAACACCAGCGTATCGCGGCCCGCGCCGCCGGAGATCTCGGCACTGATTTGGTCAACCCCGTCAAAGGCGATCCGGTCATCCCCTTCGCCGCCGTCGATCACCACGTCCGTTTTGTACTGTCCGCCCGGCGCAAATCTTACCGTATCGGCATCCGCGCTGCCGGTGAAGCGGGCGATAGCGGCGGACAATGTGACGCGGGTAGCGCCGCTGGTGCTGACGACATTGATCGCATCGCCCTCATCGGGGTTGTCCAGCCTCAGGTTCGCAAGGTTCGTGGTGGAGCCGGCCTCAAGCTGCACCGTGAAGACGGTTGTTCCGTCCCCCCGATCAGAACTGCCGAAAGCCGTGAACCGCGCCGCATTGATGCCGCTGATGGTGACGTTGGCGTCCTCCGAGCCACGCTTGTAAAGCAATTCCACACGGGTAAGTGTATCGCCCAGAAAATTCATCGACTGGTCGAAGCGGATCTCGTCAACCCCGCCGCCGCCATCGAACGTATCGCCTGCCGCGGCAACCGCGCCGCGCTCGTAGACAACAGAATCTGCGCCCTCGCTGCCGATGATCGTATCAGTGCCGCCCTTGTCCCTAAACCGGATTCCATCAGCCATGGTCACATCGGCTGCATCGACCACGCTGGGCCCGGATGACCCGGTGATCTCCAACTGTGCCGGGGGAAGGCCCACGAAATTGGCATTGGTCAGCGTGATCTGATTGCCGCCGCTGGCCAATATGATCTCTTCGATACCTTGCACGTTTGCCAGCGTGCCTGGCTCGAGCAGACCGGCGGTTGTCAGCTGCAGCCTATCGAAGCCGCCCCCGCCGACCACGCTGTCGCCCGCCAGATCGGCCGCGCGGAACAGGAACAGATCATCCCTCACAGTGCCCTTCAGCACATCCAGCCCCGCGCCGGCAGTGACCTCGATGCTCCTAACGCCCGTCAGCCCCGAACCATCGACCGTATCGTTGCCGCTGCCCCCGATGACCGTGATCGCGGCGCCTTCGGCCACAGTGGCATTGCCCAGCCTGAGCGCATTGGTGCCATTGGCCAGCCGGATCGTCTCCACCCCGCTCACCCCTGCCAACGTGATCGTGCCCGCTGTGGTCAGCAGCAACGTGTCGCGGCCCGCGCCGCCGATCACGCGGTCAGCGCTGGTCAGGTCCAGCGCGCGGAAGCGAAACACATCGGCCCGCGCCCCGCCCTTCAGCACATCATTGCCAGCGCCCGCCGTCACATCGATGCGGTTCAGGCCGGTGAGCGCAGAACCATCAACGCCGTCATTCCCTGCACCGCCCAGCACCCTGATCTGCGCGCCCCCCACGCCATCAAAGTTGGAGTTCACCAGCGTGATGGTGTTGCCCGTGGCGGCAAGGCGGATCGTCTCCACCGCTTCCACACTCGCCAGCGCGCCCGCCCCCAGCGCGCCGCCGGTGGTCAGCAGCAGAAGGTCCGCCCCGCCACTGCCACGCACCGTATCGCCGTTGAGGTCCGCTTGCCGGAAGCGGAAGGTATCGCGCCCGGCGCCGCCGGTGATCACGTCCATCCCTTCGCCCCCGGTCACGTCGATCGCATTCGCGCCGGTCAGCCCCTCTCCGACCACTGAACTGTTCCCGGCGCCGATTTTCACCGCGATCCTCGCGCCCGCGACACCGGCAAAGTTGGCGTTGCCAAGCGTGATGATATTGCCGCCCGGGGCAAGCTGGATCATCTCAACCCCCGCCACGCCCGCCATCTGGACCGCCGAGACCGCGCCCGCGCTGGTCAGCACCAGCAAATCGCGCCCGCCGCCGCCGACCACCGTATCGCCTGCCAGCCCGGCAGCAGCGAAACGGAAGGTATCCGCCCCCGCGCCGCCCAGAAACACATCGAGCCCGGCCCCCGCCGCCACATCGATGGCATTGGTGCCGGTGAGCGTGGAGGCATCGACCCGGTCGTTGCCTCTGCCGCCGAACACGGCGATCTTGCCGCCGGTGATGCCGGTGAAATTGGCATTGATCAGCTTGATGCCATTGGTGCCATCGGCAAGCGCGATTTCTTCGACGCCTTTGACACCGTTTAGCGCCGTGCCGAGCAGGATGCCTGCGGTGGTCAGTTGCAGCCGGTCCGTGCCCCCGCCGCCCGTGACGGTATCGCGGGCGTTGATATCCGTCGCCGCAAAGCGAAAAAGATCGGCGGTTGCCGTGCCAACAAATGTATTGGTGGTGCCTGCCTGGCCGGTGAATGTCGCCATGGTTGCTGATGCCCTACCGCAAAAGTGCAGGGACAGCGGAATGGCCGAATCCCTTCGGCAGTACCGTGAACTTACGTAGTGCCGACCGCAATACCAGATTCAGGTGAGGCGGCCCGCAGCTACTTAACGAGTTCGACTTCCTCGAAGCTCAGTTCGACCGGCGTGGCGCGGCCGAAGATCGAAACCGCAACCTTGACGCGCTGCTTTTCGAAATCGAGTTCTTCCACCGTGCCGTTGAACGAGGCGAAGGGCCCTGCGTTGACCTTGACCGAATCGCCGATCTCGTAATCGACCAGCACCTGCTTGCGCGGCTCGGCAGCAGCGGCTTCACGTGCGCCGAAGTAGCGAGCGGCTTCCTTGTCGGAAATCGGCTGCGGCTTGTTGTTGTTGCCGAGGAACCCGGTCACCTTGGGGGTGTTTTTGACGAGGTGGTAGATGTCGTCGTTCATCGCCAGCTTGGCCAGCACATAGCCGGGCATGAACTTGCGCTCGACTTGCACCTTCTTGCCGCGCTCCACTTCGGTCACGGTTTCGGTGGGCACTTCCACGGCTTCGACCAGTTGCGACAGGCCAATGCGTTCGGCTTCGGAAAGGATCGCTTCCTTCACCTTGTTTTCGAAGCCGGAATAGGCGTGAATGATGTACCAGCGGGCCATGGGGCAGTCCTTGAGAATATCTGGGCGTTAGCGCGGATGAAGCTGATCAGGCGAGCGACAGCAGCCAGCGCACGATCAGGTTGAAGATCGAATCGATGCCGAGGAAGAACACCGCCAGGATCAGCATCATGATGCCGACGAAAATCGCGGTGGAGGTGGTCTCGGCGCGAGTCGGCCAGATGACCTTGCGCGCTTCGGCGCGGACCTGGTTGATGAATTCACCGGGGCTCAGCTTTGCCATCACACGTTCCT